>DASTCR010000093.1:0-6121 GCA_035710925.1 Nitrososphaeraceae archaeon
TATGTTTCTATCAATAAATAAACTTCCCAATGTTATACCACAAGGAGACAAACCAAATCCAAAGGCTGCTCAGGCTTTACAAGAAGGTCTAGGAGGACAATTCGGTGAAATGAGAACAATGATGCAGTATTTGTTTCAGAATATGAATTTTAGAGGCGATGCGACCCCGTACAAAGACTTGCTAAGAAGCATAGCAACAGAAGAAATGGGTCATGTAGAACTTGTGGCAAATACTATCAATGTTTTATTGGAAGGAGCATCAGTACCATCAGAACAACCTGAAGATCTTCCCTTAGCAGTTGCCTTAGAATCACCAAATATACATCACTTCCTTGTTGCTGGACAAAGTTCAAGACCAGTAGATGCTGCTGGAAATCCTTGGTCTGCTACCTACATATATGATAGTGGTAACCTGGTTCTAAATATGATATACAACCTGATGCTTGAAGCGACCGGTAGACTTCAAAAGTGTAGGCTTTATGAGATGAGCAATAATAAAGCATTTAGGGCCACAGTATCTTATCTAATAGTGAGGGATCTTGTTCATGAAAAAGTGTTTGCAAAAGCATTAGAAGCCTTAGGTGTAAAATGGAATAAGGCATTGCCAATACCTAGAATAAACACTTCAGGAATGAAAGAAGTCAGAGAATTAGAAAGGCTCAACTTACATAATCAAATGTGGACCTTCACAAATGGCGGTGAACCTTCAGGATTAGCAGATATATTCAAGGGCTCATCACCTTTTGATGATGGAGGCAATTTGGAAGTAATAGAAGGTCATCCTGAGGGCGCAAACATACCATTTATGCCAGATGCACCGCAAGAGTTTGCTTCTGGACTAGATGCAGACTTGAGAAAGCTAGCTCAGCAAGTAAGAGTAAAATAATTTGTGAAGAAATAGAAAATAAATAAACCATATTTTTTATCGGTTGTAAGAATATACTTTTACTATCCTCTGTAATCTAAGTGCAGCAAGAAGGACAGAAATGCAAGGAGCTTTTGGACAATCAACGGCATCACCTTGAACCTTGAGATAGCTGAACATAGGCGTAAATACCATATTAACCAAAATAAACTATGGTTAGGATAGAAAAGGATGATGACACCAGAAGAATACTAGAAGCCTTATTAAACGAACTCTCAGCAAGAAAGCTATTAGAGCCTAATACAATTCAAGATATAGTTAATGAAGGTAGAACCAATGTCACCACGTCTTACGCTACGCTTCCTCAATTTTATGTAGAGTAATATCCTATAATCACACGCCAACACATTACAAGGATCGTCCTTAAGTCAAATCAGAAGCTATAGCTTCACCACATAACTTCCATGGACATTCTTCGATAACAATAAAAATCCTTTTACATTAGACTTGACTCTATTAAATTTGCTGCTTGTCTTCAAAAGGAAAAAGTATCTTAATTTTAGGAGCAGGATTTGGAGGATTAACAGCCGCTAATATACTTCAAAAGAATCTTTCTGACTCCTATGCATCAGTAGATCACCAAATAATTATTGTTGATCAAAAGGACTATTTTATGATGGGACTTGTAAATTTATGGATCTTAAATGGAATAAGAACACTTCAAGATTCTAAAGTTGCTTTGAATAGGCTAGAAAACAGAGGAATAAGATTTCTAAATGGTGAAGTAACAGCAATTGATGTCGCCTTAAAAACCGTCACAATCAGAGGATCTCCATCCCTTAAAATAGAATATGACTATTTGGTAGTAGCATTAGGATCAGAATTTGCGCTTGAACAAATAAGCGGATTTCTAGAAAATGGAGGCTTTAATTTATATGATGCTGAACAGGTTCCCAAACTAAGAGAAAAGATACTTTCGTTAAAGAGCGGAAGAATAGCAATATGTATAACATCTATTCCATATAAATGCCCCCCCGCACCATATGAGGCATCTTTACTTATCAATGATATTTTAGTTAACAATGGTGTAAGGGACTCAATTGATGTCGATATTTATACGCCAACCCCAATTGCTCTACCTGTAGCCGGCGCAAAAGTGAGTCAGGATGTAATTAATCTACTTACTAATAACCATATCACTTTCCATCCATTACACAAAATAAAGTCAGTATTAGATAGGAAAGAGATAGAATTTGAAAATGGAAGAACAGTAAATTATGATTTGTTGATAGGGATTCCTCCTCACAAAGTACCTGAAGTAATCAGAAATTCTGGTCTGATGAAGCAAGGACAGAATTGGATTAATGTAGACAAGTTCAGCCTTAAGACAGATTACGAAAATGTCTTTGCAATAGGGGACGTAACTGAAATTAAGGTGAATGAAAATATCGCTATCCCTAAAGCTGGAGTATTTGCAGAAGCCCAAGCAAAGGTAGTTAGTCAACAAATTATCAATGAAATCAAAAACGATAAGAACAAACAGTCATCACCACAATTTGATGGTAAGGGTTTCTGTTTTATGGAAGTTGGAAATAAAAAGGCAGGATATGTTGATGCAGATTTTTACAATGAACAGGGTCCTACTACTCTCCTTGAATCACCTTCTGAAGAATCCTATAAGAGGAAGATAGATTTCGAAAGAAGTAAACTAAATGAGTGGTTACCATTGTAGTGTTCTGTTTGCATGAAAAATCTTCTTCCCTCAGTATGTGCACCAATTGGTAGGCCTGGTTCAAGTCTAGACCTTGCAACAGTAGTTGATATTGACATGTGTCATTAGTCCCGCTATTGCGCCATCCTTGCTTTCTTAATCATCACCATTCTTTTTGATGAATGCTTAGGCCATGATTCAATAAATGTCTATAAATTCAATCTTTGAGCAGCATTTATAATATTAATGATGGTTGTAGAGTGAAACGATAAGTAATCTCAGAAATTTAAGGCCGATTTAATAAAACTATATACTGTGAGAGACCAGAGTGAGTCCGATGAAGATTGATGGAATTGAAATTGAAATCTCTGAAGAAATAAATGTACATAAACAAATCTGGGGCAAGGATGCGGAGGAGGTTATCTATGGTAGTGGAGGGCACAAGGATCAAGAAGGAGAAGATGAGAATAGATGTACCATATGTAACTCAAGAATTGATGAATTTGGGTATTGTGCATGCGGAGGCAATTTAGGAGTGAGTTAGACTAACCTACGAGAGCTATCCCGGTTTTTGCTCACTTTTTAAGTCGATTTTTCAATAGAAGAGTTTAGATCAAGAATTAAGATCTACCATCCATCGAATAGAAAAGATTGATATTCCGAAGCCTCGGTAAAAATAGTAATGGCTAAATGCACAAAATGTGGAGCTGATATTACTTCGACTGGCTACGATACAGAAGAATTAAAACTACCTAATAACGCTGCTGGATACGTAGTTTCATGCAAGCAATGTAAGACTATCATTGGAATAGTTCAAGAGAAATGATGCTTGCAAAGTAATGTCTGGAGAATCAAATCAAGCAGAAGAAAGATTAGATAATGATAATGATAACACATTGATTGACGATAAAGCCTTTAATTACTTAAGACATATCCATCCACTAGCTTCCTAGTTGAAGAAGCTATTAGAGATTATGTTAATAAGGTTGAACTTCTGACTACTCAAAAATAGGTCTACTCTCCCTCCCCTTTATCTGCTCTATGTTTTATTATATTTGATTACTATTCTAGTTCATGCTAATGCATGAGTATATTTCAGATATCCATTTTCCATATAGTGAGTGCATAGATTGTAGAAAGAGAAGTGCTCATATTTGTACTAGATGTCATTATTGTTATTCCTGTCACCCCAATATTGAGAGGTTAGAAAAAATGAAAAAATATACTCAAGTAAGCTACCAAACGCCAAAACAACTATTTACGAAGTACAAGAAAAATGGACAACCAAGATGATAATAAGCAAAATGACGAAGAAAGACAAATACATAGTATGAACACATTGGATGTTAATTCGAGTATATAGAGATGGGAGAACTCCTTTTAGGCTGCTCTGGCTGGAATTACGGCGACACTCCAGATAAAGGAGGCTGGGTTGGAATATTCTATCCCGACAGGAATACAAAGCGGCTCAGATACTATTCACAGTTTTTTGATACTGCAGAAATGGATTCTATATTCTATGAGAAATTCTATTCCCATATGACTAAAGGTACATTTATTGGAATGGTCAAAGCTACTCCAGAAAACTTCCAATTCTCAGTAAAGGTACCGGAAATAATTACGCATAGAAAAAGGTTAGAGGTTGGAAAAGGAGCTATAACAGATTTCGAACTATTTCTTGACAAAACTTCTCCTCTAAAGAATTCAGATAAACTTGGGGCCATTCTCTTACAGCTACCACCAAGCTTTACTGTCAATGACTTTAAGAATATAGAAAGATTTCTTGATAAATTACCGTCAGGCTACCATTATGCGGTTGAATTCAGACATCCATCGTGGAAGACAGAAGGCCCATGGGATATGCTAAAGCATTACAATATTGCAGCTGTCATGACAGATTCTCCTGCAAAAGAAAATCTAGAATTTCTATCTGAAGTTACTGTGACTAGTGCCGACCATTCGTTTATTAGATTTCACGGAAGAAATACAAAAGGGCATTACTGGTACGATTATCTATACAGTAAAGAGGAATTAAGACCATGGGTTGAAAAGATAGAAGAAGTCAAAAAGCAAACAAAAGTTCTTAGAGCCTACTTTAATAACCATTATGGAGGCGCAGCTGTAATCAATGCCTTACAGTTCAAGGAGATGCTTGGTAACAAATTGTCAGAAAATGAAAGAAATATAATTGAACATGCAGAGGAATATTTATCCAGCAGACAGTTAACATTATCAGTGTTATAAAATTATTGATGCCCTCTCGACTATGTCCACTTATCCTATAATTCCGTATATTATATCACACACAATATCAAAGAGACTGAATCTAATCCTACTATTTTGAAATAAATATGAAACCGCATATAGAGATTACAGAAATCCAAATTCATAAATAAAATGAAATGGATAACGGATAGAAATGAAGGCAGCTATTTTTGATGAACCTGGATTAGCTAATCTGAGAGTAATGGACAATGTCAAAAAACCAGTAATGAACGATCATGATGTACTTATAAGGGTCACTGTTGCTGGTGTAAATCCTATTGACAATTTTGTTGTTTCAGGAGCTTTACCAAATTTAATTCCACTACCAAATCATATACCTGGGGCTGAGATAAGCGGGGTAGTAGAAGAAGTTGGAAGCCATGTTAACAAGAATAATCTAAAGAAAGATGATAGAGTCATCATGCACAATAAAGTCTTTGATGGCACCTGTGATTTGTGTTTCAATGGTCTTGACATGATATGTCGAAATGGTGGGCTAATCGGTGTAATTACTAATGGCGGATTTGCGGAATATATTTCTGTACCTGAAAGAAACGTGTTTAAGATACCGGACAATCTGGATTGGGATACAGCTGCAAGCTTACCTGTAACATCTTTAACACCTTATCATGCATTAAAGGAAACAGCTCTAAGAATTAATGAATATCTGCTTGTATTTGGAGCATCTGGAAGTACTGGAATGATAGCTGTACAATTGGCAAAGAAAATGGGTGCAAAGGTTATTGCAGTTTCCAAGCATAATTGGATAAAAGAAAGTGAATTTGGAGGAGCGGATTATCTAATAAGTGATTACAATAGAGTAGCAGATCAGGTAAAAGACATTACACAGGGTAAAATGGCAGATGTCGTTCTAAATTCACTGGGTGTCGATACATGGGAGAGTAGTTACGCTTCAGTTGGCGTAAATGGAAGATGGGTTACATTTGGTACTCTAAGTGGTCCAGACATTAAGCTGAACCTTCAATCTCTCTATACTAAACAAATGAAATTAATAGGTTCCACCGGGGGTAATAGAAAAGAACTACAAGAAGTAATCGATATGGCCGCCAATAAAGAGATTAGAGTCAAAGTATGGAAAAAGTTTAAACTTGACAATGTAAAAGAAGCAATAGAGGCATTGTCTGCAAAAGAAAGAGATGGCAGAATACTTTTAGAGATATAATAAAATCAAAAACACTCAGCATAGTTTCAAAAGGCCTTACTTCTTATATGCGCAGGAATTTCATACATATACTATAGATATTCTGGCATTTCATTTT
>DASTCR010000094.1:0-3706 GCA_035710925.1 Nitrososphaeraceae archaeon
AGTTAGAAATGAAAATAAAACCTAAAATTGTTGCAAGCGGACATTTTATAGGTCGAAAGTGTACCGAATTGGTCCAAAAGTATAGAGCAAAGCTGATGCAAAAGATTAACGTAGGGTCTAGAAGAAATCCCTCCACATCGGAAATAGGAGAGGTTGTAAACCCGAATAACTTATCTGTAGATCAATCAGTCCTGCATGATATAGATCTCCAAAGGTAATAAAGAATATGACACGCCTGAAGGTTATTGCAAGGACTAATAATACAAACGAATTAGCACGACGATCGATACTGCTCAGCAAATATCTGCTTTTAATATCCATTGATGCATTACGAGATTAGTAAGCCTAAGAAGAAACCCTCTTGTTCCAGTAAGGGTAACAATCCCGAACAACATCATAGAAAAATTATAGATTATATTTACTTAAGGCTGACTACACTCCGGGACTACCGTTGTGACTATCAATTCGTATTGGAGCATGCGATTGCAACACAAATTTAACATATTTTACAATTTAAAAGGATCCGTTAAAATTGACCCTCTAATCTCACCTTATAATAATACGTCGATTTGTCATCATCTGGAATGCAATTTCTATACAGAGTCTGTTTTTTGTTTGTATTGATCCCTGTCTTTACCGAACGAACGGAAGAAGAAGCCGCTGAAAACCATAATCGCTGCAAGGGCTGAGGCGACAACAGTTCTGTCAAGTGGCAGACTTAATATGAATGCAATTACGAATACAATTCCGGCTGCAACTAGGGCAAAGGGTATCCAATATTTTATGGCTTCGGAAGATCGGTCTTCATTTCTCACAGTGCTTCAACTATATAGTTGATATCATATCTATTTGATATACTATACTACTGTCAGGTATCAATAAAGCCTCATGCCAGCTCGACATCGAGAGGGAGTTCTTAATGTGGATATCTCCCTCATCGTTATTAAGCCATGGTAATCAGCCTACAATTCTATGAGTGTATTCTATTGCATATGAAATAAAAAAGAGGGAAATCTGCCATACTATAAATAGTACGCGGTGCTTCGTACTTCGATATTGTTAAATTTTTTTTCAAAATTATATACAGGTACATTAATCTCGCTCCTAATTGGATATATGAGGTGTCATTAAGTTGGTTCCGTTTTCCACTCAAATTCTGTTCTCGATATTTTTTTCTTCAATATTGGCCGTCTTAATAATTTGGCTTTATTTCATGATCTCTACATTAAGGTCACTTAGGATGGCTCCAAAGTTGGAGTTTTTTCCTATCGAAGACAAAACTTTCGGCGTAGGTCACCGTCGTCCAAGTGTTAGCATAATTATCCCAGCGCGAAATGAAGAGGGACATATCAAAAAATGTTTAGAGAGCTTGCTGGAGCAGAATTACTTAAATATTGAAATAATTGCAATCGATGATTCATCCTCTGATCGAACCAGGGAAATAATACTAGAATACAGTAATTTAGCAAGATCAAGAACCAAAATAATTCTTGTTGATGCTCAAGACAAACCAGATGGCTGGTCCGGAAAGAACTGGGCTTGCTATCAAGGCTATTTAAGGGCAAGTGGGGATTTGTTCCTATTTCTAGATGCAGATACAGTAATTACATCTTCCCGTACGATTTCAACTGCTATTGATTATCTTGAGGAACATAACCTGGATGCTCTTACAGTGAGGCCTAAACTGTTATGTCAGGACTCATGGGCCAAAATTACTTTGCCGATGCTATCAACGCTTTTACATGTAAGACGCATGCAGCAGATAAACAACCCGCTAAATAGAACGAGTGGATATCTGTTTGGATGTTTTTACTTGATTACACGAAACAGTTATGAAGCTATTGGTACTCACAGAGCGGTGAAAGGCGAAATAATAGAGGATGCTGCCATCGGTAAGAGAATTAGAAATCAAAACTATTTGTTGAGAGCAGTTATTGGTGATGGCTGCATTGAATCAATTTTTAGAGGGCGGTGGGAGGTATTACAAAGAATTGTTGTTCCCCGATACCACAAAAGAAAAACGACAACCATTTTGGCAGCAATGGGCGTCTTTTTTATAACACTCTATCCTTTTATTCTATTGCCACTTTCATTCACACCGCTACTTTACCTGAATGGCCATGATAACAATATGTTACTTCATAGTTTAGCCGTAACAATAGATCTTCTCTCAATTGCTACAATAATTTCGACTAGTATCATCCAACTGAAATTCAGTCTCTTTGAGAGTCTCATTTACGCTTTAGCATCTCCTGTGGCAGGTACAATTATTTCGCTCGGCTTTATTGTTTATATTATTGATGCAAGGATAAACGACACGCTAGTTAGCTGGCGTGATAGGAAATATACCACAGCATGAGATAAAGGAGGTTTAGATATTTAAGGAGCTAACATCGCGGGGAGCTACCACTTGATCTGTAATTCTCTGATACATCAATTCGAACGTGCCCGTACCATTATGATTCGGGGCTATCGAAAGGTGACTTTTTCTCCAATTATTTTCCTTCCGACGGATTCCGTAGCAGTCTTGTCCTCTACCATTTATTTCCTGTTTGATCCAAATTATCAATTGTGATCATTGTTCAACTATGACTTTTTAGTTTCTTTGAAATAGTGGTCTGTATTCTTTCTCGTATTTCTTCCTGCGAGGCAATCATAAATTTTTCCGCGGCTTTCTTTTCTTTTGGTGCAATGTTTAGAAGAAGATCATATTCCCATTTTGTAGTAGATCTTTTGCGAGTGCTTTGGTTAAATTTATACATATTCATTATCGCGATATGTGAGAATTCTTTCTTATCTATGGCACCGTGGAAGTGTATAATATTAGCTGGTATACACACTGTGTCGTGCTCGTTCAGAAGCATAACATTGTCCGGATCGAATTCAGGTTTTAAGACACTCTCTCCATTTATTATGCCTACGATCCCTTGTCCTTTAGTTGCAATCAGAATTTGATCAGTTTCATGATAATGCAACGACGTCAGCGCGCCAGCATAGAAGGTAACATGGTACATCTCTTGCTCAGATGAATTTTCTTCGCCTAATATCTCTCGTATATTCACTTTGCCAGTAAAGTAATTACTGATTATGCTTTTCTTCTTCGCAGTATATAGATTATATTTCTGCACAATACTGTCTTTATCTCTAAAGCGTGATAATAAATATTTCATGTTACTTCTAACAATATGTGCTACCCAGGGCGTTGCTGTCTCCCGAGTCGATGGGCTTATTCTTCTAAATGTTCTCATAAAAATAAGCATGAATAAAACAATCAATAGCAGTGAACTTGCTACAATAACTTCGCTAGTTTTTAGAATCAAAGTATAGGTCTTGGGTGTCTTTGTAAGTCTGTCGGAGAGCATTGAGATATTATGAAAATATCTTTAGGAGAATGACTCCCCTAGGGAATCGTATATCCGAACATATCTTCCTTAATACATGGTACTTTTTGACTACATTGTTCTTTTTCTCTGATTTCGTATGGAATTTTAATATATATAGAAGGAATCGCACTGTGACAGCAGCCCCTCAGAAGTGCATTTGATTTCGGGAACAAGAGAAACCCAATGCGACTACCACAAGGAATCACAGTGCGATGTTCAATATACATCAAATGATTATATAATTGTAAGAACAGGTCGATATTCCTTCAAATTACAGTCATTACCCCTTATGCACTAGCCATTAAACGATTTCAGTCTTTATC
>DASTCR010000095.1:0-3816 GCA_035710925.1 Nitrososphaeraceae archaeon
TTGGAAGCGGCATCTGCTCAGACAAATACCACTAATGCAACCACAGGTGGTACGGCTGGAAACACAACCGCAGGCAATACTACTGACGTTGGAACTGCAAGTGAATTGGAACAACTTACAGGATCTAATGCAGATGTTATGGGAAATAACACCGAAGTTGCCAATCAATCCACAGGGATGGCTGGATTAGAAAGAGAACAAACGACTGACACAGGTGGAAAGATGACTGAAGGAGATAAAGGCACTTATGAGCAAGAACAAGGTGAAGGCGTGCAGCAGCCAAAGTAGTAGTTTTTTCTCTTGTGTATACCTAGGACAGGGCTGGTAGAGTTTCATCAGAATTGGAATTGCCGGAGTTAGTGCTCTACCGTCCCCTCTCCTCTGACTCAATCATCGCAAGATTTCGTTTATTTTATTAACAAGTTCTTTTATACCAATAGGTTTGTGTATAATATTTTGTCTTGTAACCAGCTCTGGAGGTAGTATCTTGCTAATCTCTTCATAGGATATTGCAAATGCAGTAATAAAACATACTTTGACTTTGATATCATTCTTTCTTACTGCATGGTAAAACTCAAAACCATTTACCTTTGGCATTCTAATATCAACTAACATTAGATCATAAAAATCGGGCTTGAACTCTCGTAAGGCCACCTCGGGATCATTATATGAGTCGATATAGAATCCCTTTTGCTCCAACCCTTCTTTTATTAATAATGTAATATCTATATCGTCATCTACAACAAGTATATTTTTCACTATCTGCTATACCTTCATTCAATGTTACTTTGATTGATTTTTGACTGGAATACTAAATGCGAATGTGGCACCCCTTTCCACTTCATAACTGCTGTCGATTTTTTCTTCTACCCAAATTTTGCCGCCGTGGGCCTCGACTATTTTTCTTGAAAGGTATAGTCCTAATCCCGCACCATTTGCTGACTTTGTCTCAAACTTCTCGAATAGCTTATCTTTTAGGGAAGGATCAACTCCTGTGCCTGGATCTTTGATGCTTACTATTACACTATCGTTATCACTTTTTAAGTCGTGAGATGTCTTCTTGGTGGCGACTGTGATTGTGATTACTCCCTGTCTTGTAAACTTCATAGCATTATGCAAAAGATTAAACAGAACTTGTTGGATTTTTTCCGAATCGCATTGGACCAATAATGATTTCTTTGGATCGCTTAGTTGTTGGCCTTTTTGGTCATTAGATAATCCTTCATCGTTATAGCCTAAGTAGGAAAACAGAGATATAGATACTTTGTCTCTTTTCTCGGAATACTCATAATTTTCTTTAATGCTTTCTATTGCTGCTAATATCAGGGCAATAATATTCACGTTTTGTTGCATGTTTATTTTATACACTCCTCCTTCGATTCTGCTGATTTGAAGAATATCATCGGCCAGCTTTTGGAGTCTCAAGGCATTTCGATTAATCATATCAATATCCCGCTTGATTTCTTGATGTTCTTTTTTCTCTTGATGTATTTGAGACATTCTTTCCTCTAATAATTCTAGCCCTCCAATTATCGGCATTATAGGAGTCCTCAACTCGTGAGCTGCGATATTGATAAAGTCCATTTGGAATTCCTTCTGTTGTTCTATTATCTTATTGGATAATGCTAATTCCTTAGTGACTCGTGTTAAATCTTTATTGATCTCCGCAAAGTGTTTATTTGTCTGCGCAAACCTTTTGTTAGTGTCTGCCAGCTCTTTATTGACTTCTGCCAGTTCATGGTTCGATTCAAACAATGATTTGTTAGCTTCGTGTAGTTCTATAGTCTTTGATAATAGCTTCTCGTTTACCACCACCAGAGACCTGTTAGCTTCATGTAGTTGTGAAGTCCTTGATAATAGCTGATCCGCATCAGAAACACCCTTTGTGTTGTAGGTCAAGGCAACTAAGAATCGGTAATATGATATTTAGTTCTTCTATTACCTTTGCTAAGCTTTGTAGGTCTGTCAATTAAAGACGACCAGCGAAGCCGACTAGGATATGAAAAGGTCGAGTCTCCTGTGGTGACATCCCTAAATACTATAATATCACTAGATTGGATGAGCCCATAGGAATGAGCGAGTTTGCATTTTTTAGATTCCTCAGTAACGACCTACTGACTGAAGAAGAAAAAGCACCTGAGAATAAGCAAGAAATTGTGAATATAGTAGAGGAGGTTGAGAAAGCAGAAGGAATTGATTGTGATAGAGTAGTGAGCAAAATGTCTGAGGATGAACTTAAAGAATTGCTAGAAAAGGTTCGTAATAAACGTAGGAAGAAAAAAATGCAACACATAGAAGAAGGTGAAGCAGAACAGAAGTTAGTTACCGTTGCAAGTGATACCTGATAATCATACTTGTGAGAACTTTAGGTTCTACATATTACATTAACACTTTTACTAACAGACTTGAACGAGGCAAGCATTTTTTTCTATGGTTGGAAGATACCTGTCAAAATTATCATGCATTCTAGTGGTAACAAGGTGATTCCATATTCACATTCTTAAGCAAAGTAGTGCAGCGCTATACAAAGAGAAAGATAAGATTGGACACAATTCTAGAAAAATCATCAACGACAACTCCCTCTCCTTATAGGAGGTACAATAACGGGTGCAATAATGACTTATTACTATGGTTTTCTATTTGATTTTTGCTAACTACCACAGTTATTTTCCTTCAAGAAAGGTGGAAGTTTTTGCCCATAGCTATAATAGCGATGATCACACAAGATCTATGAGGTAATTTCTTGTATATCATAAAATGGTGGGAAAGATGACAACCCACGAACACAGCACACAACACCGTTAGTAACAAGTTATCAGGTACTACTTTAGAGACTCCTAGGTGTCTTAGCGGCCTAGAATTAGCACGATATGTTCTGAGAAGGTTAACTGAGAATGCCGATTCAATAGGAACACTTACTCCAGCCTTTGATGGTGATGAGAAATTTGTCTCAAGCATAGTTTCCTTTCTTGAGGACATTGGATGGATGATACAACAGCCAACTGGTCGGTACGTAATTACTGACAAAGGCAAGAATGAGGAACAGTGATATGATAGAACTATTCTCGTCTATCATATCCTATATCTTATCAGGATTAAAGATTTACTTGGCAGAAAAACACATCAAACATGTCCGAGAACTGGAAACGAAAGGCCTATTTGGTAGAACTGTAGTTGATCCCCTTTGATCTTTCTATACCTATTTGAGTGTAGATCCGAACTGGATATTTGTAGTAATGTGGAGAGTTGAGCATGGAAGCGATATCATCACCACCAATATTATTACCGATAGATGAATGTGAAGAATGGATATGGGACATTTTAGATTCTACAAAAGATTCTGGCTTTGAATATCTGGTAGATGAGGATAAGGAATTTTTAATCTTCAACACAAATGATTTCCATGCCGACCCAAAGGCCTTGTACAAGATAAGAAAGCTTACTGGAATGAGATTAGCACAGATGAGTACACATCACTGTTATACTCAATTGTGGTTTTACAGGTCGTCACCTCACAAACACACACAACTAAGTTTTCGTGGGTCTTAATCACACTCATTTCTTAAATTGGGTCTGACCACTGCGAGAAAGGATCGTCTTAGGTATATGGCACTGCATTAAGGTCAATAGATATTGAACCATATCTCTTATTATGATATCTAATGAATATATTCAACTGTTCATAGGTACACGGTAAAAACCGTAAATGGTTGTTGTTATTGTTAAATCTGATGTCATATACTCTAGTGTTTCGGCGATAGTCCATTTTATGTGGTATGTAACATAACTAGTTTGCCTTATGATGTAATAATAGCT
>DASTCR010000096.1:0-4805 GCA_035710925.1 Nitrososphaeraceae archaeon
CATCCTCTAAAATTGCCTTTGCCTGCTTGTAATGCACCGCATCAATCATTTTACCTTCGAGCCTCAATGCGCCCCTGGTTCCTCCGCTTTTGGACTCTTCATCAAGTGCCTTGACTACCTTTGTTGCCCATTCAATTTCGCTCCTGCTCGGTATAAACTCTTCGTGCACTATTTCTATTTGACTAGGATGAATTAGGCTTTTACCTGCATATCCTAATCTCCTGGCAAAAGATGCATCTTTTTTCAACCCACTTATGTCGTCTATTTTCTGCCAGATGCCATCAATAGCTTCTATCCCTGCGGCGCGAGCATCGACTGGAATCTTTGACCGGGCATACGCACACTCTAATTCATTATTACTCCCTTCCTTATAGTCTAAATGCATGTCATTCAAGAAGTCAAAAACTCCAAAAATTAACATATTTACTCTATCACTAGCTTTGGCAATAGAATAGCTATTGACCACACCTTTAGCTGATTCGATTGAGGCTCCTATCTTGATAGTTTTTTCTTGAATTCCAATTTCCTGCTCAAGTGTGGACAAGATACGATCAACGACGGAGATTTCGTTTTCGTCCTTAACTTTTGGCAGAACTATACCATCAATTCCTTTCTGGATAACAGCTTTTAAATCATTAAAGGTCAGTCCAGTGTCAAACGAATTTACTCTAACATAGATATTTTTTGTCCGGTAGGTGCTCCTCGTGGCTAGGGCGGCCTTAATGAGCTGTCTTGCTTGCTCTTTTTCTACTATCGGAACAGAATCTTCTAGATCAAGACATACAATATCGGCATTCAGAATCTTAGCCTTGTTAAGATACCTCTCACTGTTGCTAGGTACAAAAATAAGGCTTCTAAACATGTCCTGCCTCACAGAATTTGCGTATCGAAAAAGATATTACACATTAGAAGCAGACACGGAGATGACTAGAGTTTTTGTGGAGTAGTTAAAATTTTCCCCATCTGTTCAGCCTTTGCCATCATAGTGTGACCCCTTACCATGTCATTGAAAGGAAGAATGGTATGGATTACGGGTTTAATTTTACCCTTGCTAGTCCAATAAATTACTTCTTCCAGTTCAGCCTTGGTTCCCTGGGTTGATCCAAGTAAATTAGTTCCCTTAAAGAATAGATATCTTAAGTCTATAGTTGAATCGTAACCAGTGGTGGCTCCTGTAGCAACCAGCGTTCCACCGTTTTTCAAAAGGCCAACTTCCTGTGGAAAAGTTGCCTTACCTATATGTTCAAACACAATATCAACTCCCTGCTTCTTCGTTATTTCTCTTACTTTCTTGTACCAGTCTGCCTCTCTATGATTAACCACATGATCTGCTCCTATTTCTGAACACTTGTCCATCTTGTCTTTATTTCCTGCTGTTGCAATAACCGTACAATTGTACAATTTCGCAATTTGAATCCCTACCATTCCTACTCCGCTTGTACCGCCCATAATCAGGACTGTTTGCCCTGGTCTTATCTTTGCTCTTCCAACTAGCATATGCCACGAGGTCATACCAACCATGGAAACTGCAGCTGCATCATTGAAAGACACATTGTCAGGTAATTTGGCAACGTTTACTTCGGGTAAGTGCGTATATTGACTAAAGCCTCCCCATAGCGGGCCGGTTTGAAATCCCCATATCAGCCGGTTATCGCAATCAAACTCTCTTCCATCAGTACACTTTTCACATACTCTACAACTCATATTAGAATGGGAAACAACTCTATCTCCTGTTCTGAATCTTGTAACATCTTCTCCGGTTTCTACCACTGTACCAGCGACATCGCTACCTGAAATATGAGGCAGTGGAGTCTTGACGGGATCACCCCATATTGCCCATAGATCATTATAGTTGTATGCCGCTGACTCAACTTTTATCATAACCTCATTAGGTCTCAATTTGGGTGTATCTACATCTTCAATTTTTACTACTTGCATTGGATCTTGATTATATTCTCTAAATACGGCTGCCTTCATGACGAGAGAAGAATATTTAGCCTTAATATAGTTAACTCAGTAATAACGTCATCATATTGTTCATTCTTAGAGTTCTCCCATTACTTCGTCTGGAACTACAAAGTCAAACTGAAAAAGAAAGAAATATTTTTCCAGTATCTTCGAGATACGATTTGTGTGATAAACGTTAGATGATATACACTTAAATCCATTAAGGTACGGAGTTAAGGTCTTATACAGTCATAATTTTCAAATTGAAAGTATAATGATCAGATGTTTAAAAGGGTAATAACGACCGGTTAGCGTCTATTTATTTTAAAATCTTTTTTTGGTTGCTGTATACTTAGTAGTATTTGCTTTAGCTCTTCGTCGGTGATAGATCTATTCAGCCTCCCAGAAGAGGCTGCATTTATTAAGTAATTTTCGACTGCGGTAGCAAGATCGGGCTTTACAATCCTAACATTCATCAATCTAGATCGAGCATTTGGTTCAAGCAAAACCATCAGTGCCCGTTGTCGTACCGCCGCTGCTTCAGCCTCACGTCTTCTAGATTCTTCATCATTGGGCTGTTGGGATTGGGGAAATGACATACTTGCTTACCCTATCTATGCATATCAGGCATATCTTTGCAATTCTGGAGAAGCTTTGATGATATCCTTGTAAATCTCAGTTGCCAATTTATCAATCTTTTTCATTCCTTCCTGAGATATTAGTCTGCCTTTGTTTTTCTTGATTATGTAACCTGCTACCTCTAACTGCTGCAGCGACTTGCGGATAATAGCACCTCCGGCGTCCCTATGATGGGCAAGGTTGTAACCAGCTTGTTTCTTACCACCGTATTCACTTTTCAAATCTGAAACTCCAATGGGACCGTGCATGTAAACTTTTCTTAATAACGAGGCACACCTGGTATACCACCAATCTTTATTTTGGGGAATTTTTTCGACATGGGCACCAGTTTTGACAAAAGCAGACCAATTGGGAGGTTCGATTTTCTTCTCTTTTTTTAGCTGTTCACTCAATCTTTCTATAAGCTTAGTAGCGGGTATATCATATGCCTTCGCCATTGTAACTGATCAGTCTGTATTCCCCTAATAAATCCTTATTTTAAAATTGAAGATTATCGGTCAATCTGTTACAATACTTTATGGTAAATATGACCGCATTTTAAGCATGTTATTCTTATGGCTTTGAGCCTTGATCTTCCTATCCTGATCCTTGAACTTATCCCAGGCAGGATAAACTCTTTACATCTTTTACAGTAGAGTTGACGAATCTCATAAGGAAGTCTTAAGCGCATACGCATTGCGATCTTTCTTGCGAGTTTTGCTTGATAGTTCGCAAGTATGTCATCATACAATGCATCTCGTAATGCATGGTCTACCAGTAGACGAACCCTCTCCTTAGCAATTTCTCTTGCGGTAGATCTCTTCATTTATTTTAGCAGACATATTCATGATTTAATTCTTGCTAATTGAGTCACCCATAATCAATGACAAAAGAATAAGAAAAGAGTAGACAATGCAGCCTATTAATCTGACATTAGGGAATTTGAAGATATTATCTCTATATCCCAATATGGAGAGCTGGCTATAATATGCGTTAATTTTTATTGAATGTTTAGGAGTATTGAGTATAGAATGTTCACAGGAATTATAGAGGGTCTTGGAGAAGTAAAATATGTTACTACTACTAACAATAAAAACACCGGGATTTCCATGAGGATCAGGATAGCTCTTGGAAGGCTAAGCAAGGGTCTAAAAACCGGAAGTAGTGTAAGTGTGAACGGTGCGTGTCTCACTATTACAAGAGTTCGAAATCATGAAGCTGATTTTGATGTTATTGATGAAACTGCCAAACGAACATGTCTATCTCATTTGAAAACAGGAGATAAGGTAAATATAGAAAGAAGCTTGAGACTGGGAGATCGATTAGAGGGTCACCTAGTCCTAGGCCACGTTGAGGGTACTGGAAAGATCGACAAGATTCTAAAGACCGAGACTGGGACAAAGATATGGATAAAGGTTGAAAATATAAAGCTCCTGAATTCAATTATTCCCAAGGGATCAATAGCAATAGACGGCGTGAGCCTTACGGTAGTGGAAATGACCAACGATGAGATATCTCTTGCCTTAATTCCCCACACGCTGGGTCGCACAACTCTAGGTTCCAAGTTAAAAGGCAGTTGCGTAAACATAGAGACTGATCTTCTTGGCAAATACATAACAAGAGAGTTACCACAAGATTAGTATCAACTCAATATTTAGTAAACTATATAATAAATCTCTATTGTAAATAAATCATTTGCAATTAATTGAACAGGCAATAGGTGCACTGAAGAGAGGAAGCTTCGTGCTGATTCATGACGATACTCGACGAGAGAATGAGGTTGATATGGTTATAGCAGCGGAGCATATCAAACCCCGGGATATTGAAATAATGAGAAATAAAGCAGGCGGATTAATATGTTTGGCAATTTCCCACAAGATTACAGAAAAACTGGGTCTTATGTACATGAGTGATATTCTTCGGTCTTCAGCCCATCCTAATTCGATTCTTTCAAAGATAGTTGTAGATAAAACACCATACGGTGATAGACCCTCTTTTTCCTTATCCATCAATCACATAGATACCTTTACTGGAATTACAGATGTAGACAGAGCCCTAACAATTTCGAAAATGGCTGATGTATGTAGGAAAATTGACTCCGGCGGAATAGAGGAATTTGCGAATAGTTTTAGGGCACCCGGTCACGTACCTCTCCTCATTGCGTCTAATAATCTGCTTGAAGAGAGAACTGGTCATACGGAGTTATCTATATACTTGATGCAAATCTCAAGGCTAGTTCC
>DASTCR010000097.1:0-5599 GCA_035710925.1 Nitrososphaeraceae archaeon
TCTGTAGGTTCTATCATTAATGCCTCTTTAACAGTTAAAGGGAAGTAAATGGTAGGCGGATGAAATCCGTAATCCAAGAGTCTTTTTGCTATATCAAGCGCGCTCCTTTCCCCGAGTCCTTTGGAGGAGATAACAAATTCGTGTGCACAAATGCGGTCAAATGGCACAAGAAATTCGTCCTTTAACAACCGGAGGAGGTAGTTGGCATTGAGAATTGCGTTATCAGATACGGTCTTCAAGGAGCTGCCCCATGATTTGATATAAGAATACGCTCTTACAAGCACGCCGAAGTTTCCATAACAATACCTTATTGATCCCACTGATTTTCCTTGGGAATAGTCAAGGGCATACTTGTACCCCCTATTTACCACCCGAGGGACGGGTAAATAGTCCTCTAAGAATGCCCTTACTCCCAATACTCCGGCACCAGGCCCCCCGCCTCCATGAGGAGTTGAGAATGTCTTGTGCAAATTTAGATGAATGAAATCAAAACCCTGATCTGAAGGTCTGGTTATTCCCATCATTGCATTCATGTTGGCTCCATCGCAATACATCAGCGTCCCATTCTTATGGGCAAGGTCACTTATATCTAAAATCTTTTCTTCAAAAAGTCCAAGCGTGTTTGGGTTAGTTAGCATTACAAGTGCGACATCCTGCGTCAGGGATTCTTTGAACCTGTTTATGTCTATATTACCCCTTGAGTCAGATGGGATAGTAATGGTCTCAAACTTGCACATACTTGCTGTTGCAGGATTGGTTCCATGAGCAGAGTCAGGTATGATCACTTTTGTTCTTTGTTTCTGGTTTCTTTGACTGAAGTACGCCTTGGTTATCATTGTACCCAATAGCTCGGCTTGAGCGCCAGCAGCTGGTTGAAAGGAAAAAGCATCCATTCCGGTTAATTCCTTTAGATCCTGCTCTAATTCCCACATCAGCTGTAAAGAGCCCTGAATGTAGTCTTCGTGCGAAAATGGATGTAAATTTTCAAAACCATTCAGTGAAGCAATATCTTCGTTTACTTTGGGATTATATTTCATTGTGCAAGAGCCCAGAGGATAGAAACCCAAGTCTACACCAAAGTTCAACTGAGACATGTTTGTGTAATGTCTGACTACGGTTAGCTCACTAACATTTGGAAGAGGTAACTCCTTTCTGAGAAGGTCTACCGGAATTTCATAACCATCCCTGGCTTCTTCACTACAGGAATCAATGCTGTTATGACTTTTACTATTATCATTCTTACTTTGGTCATTATTGCAGCCGAGAGCGTTGTTAACTCTATTCTCTGTATCACAAGAAATGTGTTTTGAATTATTTTCTTCGTATTCAAATATCAATTTCATTTCCTAGATATGGTCTCCTTGACGATGGATGCGTATGATACGATGTCTTCAACTTGGTTTGTTTCCGTACAACAAATCAGCATTTTGTCTTTGCCTAGATCAAGGCCACCTAGAATACCATTCTGTAGAAGGTTTGAAAGAATTCTTGTACCCACGCCAGGAGGGGCTTGTAGAACGAATTCATTATAGAATGGTTTTGAATTCAAAGGCTTGAGACCTGTACCTTTTAATCTGTCGTAAAGCAAGTGTGCTCTCTTATATGATAGTGTGGCCACAGCTCTAAGCCCGTCTCTGCCCATAAGAGACAGATAAATAGTCGCAGCAATGGCCATCAATGCGACATTTGTAGTAATGTTGCTAGTTGCCCTTTCTCTTCGAATGTGTTGTTCACGGGCTTGATATGTAAGTACAAATCCCTGGTTACCTTTTGAATCAGTAGTCATGCCGCAAATTCTGCCTGGTATCTTCTTTAATAAAAAGCTCTTGACTGCAATAAAACCCAAGTAAGGTCCTCCAAAATTCAATGGAATACCAAATGACTGGCCTTCACCGACCACTACGTCTGCGCTATAGTCTCCTGGTGCTTTCAAAACCGCTAATGATGTGGGCTCAACGACACAAACGATAAACAAAGCTCCAGCATTGTGTGCCTTTTTAGCTAAGAATTCTAGATTCTCAATATTTCCATAGAAATCTGGATTTTGGGCTATGACGCATGCAGTATCCTCAGTTATTTCGCTTGCTATTGTGAGATCAGCTCCATCACAATATGTTTTCAAGACCCTAAAATATTCTGGGTTAAGTCCGCTTTTTATAAAAATAGAATTCTTTCCGTTATATGAGCATGAAAGCAACACTGCCTCTGCCAGTGCAGAAGAGCCATCGTAGAGGGAACCATTTGCAATATCCATCCCCGTTAAAAGACAAATATAGGACTGAAACTCATACATTGCCTGAAGAGTTCCCTGGCTCATTTCTGGCTGGTAAGGAGTATATCCTGTTAAAAATTCCCCACGCTGTATCAAATGACTCACGGCAGCTGGAATATAATGATTGTATGACCCGGCACCGACGAAGTATTTGGTAGGTCTGTTTCTCAGAGACAACTTTTTCATATGGTTGACCAATTCAAGTTCGCTCATAGGACTTGATAGGTGGATTTTATCCTGAAATGCAGGCCTTAAACCGCTCGTCAGATCTTTTATTGATTTAACACCTATTTGCTTGAGCATTTCCTCTTTATCTTTATCTGTTGTCGGAATATAGTCCATTGTGATCAGCGTTTTTCTATCTGTATACGCATATTCTGTCTATCAATTTACCCCGATTCATGTTCTTTATATCTATATATCTGTGTGCTATCTGTATAACCCAAGCTTACTATTTATGACAATTTTTTAGGCAGGGCCCTTTTCGAGTTTATCTTCTGCTTCACCAATAAACGAGTCGTATTCGTCCTTTGACATAAGTACCTTGAGTTCCTCCAAATTAGATGGTTTTATCTTAACGATCCATCCTTGATCCTGGGGAGACTGATTAATCAATTCAGGACGCTCTACTAGCTGCTCATTAACTTCTATCACTTCCCCAGTGATGGCTGAATAAATGTCAGAAGAAGCCTTTACTGAATCAACAATAGCCATAGGTTGCCTTTGTTTAAACGCCGAGCCTACTTTGGGCAGTTCTACTGAAACTATGTCCCCTAATTGCTTTTGAGCAAAATCCGAAATTCCCATTACAGCTACTCCTTCCTTTATTACAAGCCATTCGTGCTCCTTTGAATATCGAATCTCATTCTCTTCACTCATTAGCGTTCAGATTAAGTAATAATACTAAGGATATGTTATTTTCGCTTGTAGAACCGCGTAGAGGAGGTTACCTTCGACTTGTACTTCTTTCCGCTGATTTCTATTTCGATTCCTTGAGCCAAGGGCGTGTCAGGAGGAACAAAGCAAAGTCCAATTGATTTTCTTAAAGTTGGAGAATACCCCCCGCTTGTTACATATCCAGCCGTCTTTCCGTCTATTAGTACTCTGTTCCCGTGTCTTGATATTCGTTTTTCTAAAACTTCGAATCCTACGAGTTTTTTTGATATGGGCTTTGTTATCAGAGATTGTTTTCCTACAAAGTCAGTCTTTTTGAGTTTTACCGTCCACTTAAGAGGAACTTCAAATGGGGTGGTTGTCTCATCCATGTCGCTACCATAAAGTAGAAGCCCTGCTTCTAGTCTCAATGTGTCTCTCGCCCCTAACCCGGCTGGTTTAATATTATATGGCAAGCCAATCTGCAAGAGTTTATCCCATAAATCGATTCTTGATGAATCAAATAAAAGCTCAAACCCGTCTTCACCAGTATATCCGGTGCGAGAGATCAGTAGTTCGTTCTTCACATTTTGACGTAAGTTTTTTTCTTTATTTTCTTTATCTTCTTCTATCGCAGAGATTGGATCGGTAGCAGCTGTCAAATATTCCTTTCTTGTATCCTTGTCAACTTCTTCATTTTGTAGGGAAAGTATGTTCGTGGAAATAAAATCAAATGGTTTTAGGCTCTCCAAATTCAGCGAGGGAAATGTAAGTTTGAGCACCTCAGCTGAAAGAGGTCCTTGGACTGCCAACAGTGCTGTGGAGTTGCTTATGTCTTTGACAACCCCCGGCTTTTCGGAGTGTGAGGTTATCCATTCAAAATCCTTTACTCGATTAGACGCATTCACAACTACAAGAAATCTAGTGCTGTTAATTCTGTAAATAATTAGATCGTCTAATATGCCTCCATTTTCGCAACAGATAGGAGTATATAATGCCTGACCGTCGTGTAGTTTTGAGAGGTCATTTGTTGCTAAAATCTGCAGAAGTTCGAAAGCCTCTATGCCATTGGCTTCAAAGCGGCCCATATGTGAGACGTCAAACAAGCTAACGTTATTTCTTGTGTTGACGTGTTCTTCAATAATCCCAGAATATTGCAAAGGCATCTCCCACCCATGGAAGTCAACAATCCTTGCGCCATACTTGACATGTAAATCATAGAATGGTGTTCTCACAATGTTTATGCATTACCAAGTAACTACATATTGTTTTTTAAGAACGCAAATCAGCGAAAGGAATGAGGGTTCCAGAATCTTTCGATACTCAGCTAAGACTCAAGGTGTCATAGATGAGGCCAACCTCTTGACTGGGTCAGAATTAGAAACAAGAAGACAAGCAGACAGTTATCGGCTAGCAAGTTCCCCTGCCCATTGGATGGTTGACCTGGGTTAATGGTTAATTACATAATGCAAAACTGATGCATCGCAGAGTATAAAAAATGATGCATTATCTTTTTTAAGGGAAAAATGGGCTCTCAATCTTGAAGCCACTTGCACTCAAATCGATCTGAAATTCTTTGCTATCAATTTCGATTCCTCTTGCATCTAGATTGACTGGTCCATTCTTGATTTCCCGAGGGGGATTTTCCGCAGCGTCTGCAGCCGGGACGCTTAACGCTCCCACAAGAGTAGCAACCGACAAGACTGTTACAAATAGCACGGCTTTAGTTTTTTCAATCATTTTGGCAACATCTGCTCATTATAGTTATATCTGGGTTGGGGAGCAATATGCTATATTTGGCGCGGCTAATTTTAAGGGTGTTTTTAATTACCGAATTTCGCTAGCTCTGAAAGATGGATAGAAGACAAATAGATGGAACTTATGTTAATAATCTAGTTACTAAAAGAAACGAACTGCGCTTCCTATTGACTAATAACAAATGAAATGCGTTATTGTGACAAGTACATTGTCATTCCATCCACCATGGTATATATCCTAGAGGAACATCATCATCTGGCTCACTGTTGGGTGCATACTCACCAGATTGTTTTTCCTCTCCATCATTCCCCATCAGAGGTTCAGTATCACTTGGGTTGGGTATACTTGATGTCTCGCAGAGAAGCTTATTGTCACAAACCGATATTTCGCAAGAACCAGTATCTTCGTCACACACAGTCGTAGTTGACTGCGCTTGCCTTTTCTCCTCAGCCAAGGCATCGGAATTTTTGGCATTTAGCATTAGTAAAAGTCCTACTGCCCCCACCACCAATACCATTGATACATGTTTTCTAGTTTGATACATTTTCTTCACTGATCGCTTATTGACTATTTGAAGAGTAAGATAATTTTGGCTATAATAATAAAGATATAGATTGTATTAATTGATGTGACTATTGTAAACTCGAGTTCCAATCAATTTAAACTCTTGATTCATCAATATCAAAGCAACTAATT
>DASTCR010000098.1:0-3611 GCA_035710925.1 Nitrososphaeraceae archaeon
GTGGTAATAGCCGGTGATGATATAGAAGAAGGCAAACCCCATCCTTCGCCATTTCAAACGGCATTACAAAGAATGAATTTAAAGCCATCTGAAGCAATAGTGGTTGAAAATGCTCCGTTAGGAGTAGAAGCGGCTATTAGAGCTGGAATTGAATATATTGTTACTCTTAACAATACACCACTTGACATTTCTTCTGATTTCAAAGGTATAACATCTTTTGTAGACAGAGAAAAGGACAAGATATTCAAAGACACAAAGTCGGCAAGTAATTTTTTGAAGAGATGGTGTTGTTATTAATATTTCGTTCGGTAGCATTGGATATAGGATTGGGGGAAGTAAAACTCCCAATATCAGACAACTTTATTATAATCCTGTGTAATAAAAAAATGAAGATATCAAATGGAGAGAATGATACTTGATACGATTGATCTTAATATTCTCTCCACTTTAGCTAGGGACTGTAGGACTTCCTATAACAGCATAGGTTCACAGATTGGCTTAACATCAAAGAGTGTGAAGGCGAGAGTTAAGAATATGCTACGCAGTGGAGTCATCGAAAAGTTTGTAGTTAGAGTTAATCCTGCCGCTTTTGGTTATAGAACAGCCATTGTATTGGTAAGGGCAAACAATGGAATGTCCAAAGATGATGTCATCCAGCGTGTCAAGAAATTTGGAGAGCTTGCATATCATGTGCATCATATGGGAAGAACCTCTGTCGCTGCCCTTATCATCAAAAGTCCATTAGATAACAACATTAGCCAATCATTAAATGATCGCCTGAAACCTGCAACCGTTATCAGCGTCGCTTTTAATGAACTATCTGTTTCTATGGATCTAAGTGAAACAGACTTGAGAATAATAAAATGTTTGTTGCTATCGGGTGCTAGGACGGAGATATCTGATATTGCAAAGGAAGTTAGCATTTCTGAAAAGACTGCAACAAGACGTCTTGATAGGATGAAAGAGGCGCGTTTAATGGATTTCTCAATTCAGTGCAGTCCAGCTGCCATGATAGGGAGAATTCAATTCGCTATTCCAATAGTCGTTGCAAAATCTCACTATCGCAGTGTACTTGAATGTATGTACTCAGAATTTCAATCATACATTCTATACCGTCCTGGTGTAATCAGTCCCGAAGATCAATTGACATTTGTCCTTTATGGTGAAAATGTGTTCACAGTTGATTCAATTATATCCCGGGTGACCTCCTTTGAAGGGGTTAAAAATGCAGAGGCATACATACTTACCAAATGGCAATATTATGATGATTGGATAATAAAGGAAATTGACAAAAGATTATTCCCACGAACTCTTCCGCGTAAACCAACATATGTGGTCGACACGTTGTATGCTACAGGTCACAGGTCACCCAACTTAACGTCTAACCATATTCCGTCATAATGTCAAAGCCTTTTCACTCCACTAATTTTTTATCATTTCGCATTTGTTCTTGATTAGCCTTAATCTGCCCCTGTTGGGCTAATTTAATTTCTGAGTCGACTATTTCCGTTGCGTTTTTGTCCGTCCATGAATATTTCAATGTCGAGAATATTTGGATTTTGGAATATCGTTTTCCATAATTGTATTCAATATTTATGAGAACCTAAAAACACCTCTGGATAAATTTCAGTAATTACTCAAAAGGTCGCAAAAATACTACCGCAATAGAATATTTAAATCTAAGAGAAAGATAGTCTTGAATACTAATGGTCAAGTCATTAGCGATACTAAGACGGTAGACTATACTAATCGTTCTTCTCATCAGTTGCACTATTGTCTTTTTTTGCAATGGTATTTTTGACAAAGATCCATTGTCTTTTCCAAAACATATAGAATAAAACAGCAGCAATTACCACCATAGCGGCCAGTATTATCGCAAAGCCTTGCGGTATTGAATGGATATTATTCAAATCAAATCCTTCCATGCCAAATACACTAGTGAGGAAAGTGAGCGGAAGCAATATTGAAGAAAAGATTGTAAGTATTCTCATTGTGTCATTTAGTTGTAATGATATACTTCCAGCATATATATCGCGAGTTGAATTAATGGTATCCTGATAGGATTCAACCAAATCAATTATTTGGTTAATGTCATCGTATACTATTTGCAGATATTTGATGTCCTCTTTATCTTCCTCCATGTGAATCAAAAAATTCATGACATGTCTGGCTTGCCAGAAATGTCTTCTTAATACTATGGCCTGTCTTGATAAGGTATCCAAATTTTCAAGTGTCCTTCTTGTAGGTCGATATAGTGACTCTTTCTCAAAATCCAGTATTTTTAGTTCTATGGCTGTCAATAACTGTTCATACTTTTCTGTCATATTAGACAATATGTAATAATATAAAGCATCTATAGGAGATTCAATAATCCGTTTATTCCTCTCTTCAAACATCTTTCGCACTGTTTTTATGAGATTTACTTCAGAAGAATGGATCGTAATTAACCAACCTCTTCCAAGAAAAAAGTATACCGCTTCTGTATCCAGATTCTCGATGCTTTTGTATCTTATAAATAGAAATATGGTAAATGTATGATCCTCTAGCACTCTAGTTTGAGGCTTCTTTGATTTATTTCGAAGCATCTCTACGGCTTTGTTATCAAGATTAAAAGATTGTTCAATATTAGAAATTTCAGAAGGAGTGGGATTTTCAATATCAATCCACAGATTATATCCCTGTTTGACGTCTTCCTTTGATCCTTGTCCTTCTTTTACTTCCCGTTCGTTATAACAGATAATATTTTGCATTGACAGTGAGTCTAGTTCAGTCTGAATCTTTAAAGAATATTAATCTTGTAACGAAACCGTGGTAAAAATCCAATGTCTGCCTTATCTTGAGAGATAAGTATCCAATATTACATCGTATTGCAAAGCAATAAACTTGGGAATTGTATAATTTTTGAGTACTCTTTCTTCCTCATTGTCTAGATATGCTATCAAACCTGCCAAAAACTCTTGATTGCAATATTCTTCTAGGCTTGCAGCCTCTCTGTTTTGCTTTATGGCTACCTCCTCTACATAATCTACAAAGGCTTGAGGGAGTCTCATCTTCATATGAAATTCTGTTATTGGTCCTAGTTGTTCCGTGATTTCTTTTTCTTCTTTCTCTTTATCCGACATTTTCATTGATCAAATATATCCTTCCTTCTTCCTCTTTCCTTTTTCATTGACCGCTTCAATTCCCATGGTTCTCTTATTCATTTCCTTTTCTTTGGATCATTAATTTAGATGGATGAATGAATATATCAGAAACATTGGGATTTTAGTATCAATTCTATATTATATTGCATTTAGATGTAAGAAATCTCTTTTGGTGTATGCCTGGAGATGTACGGCTCTAGCTATACAATATTAAGCTCTTCCTTATTAATGGCAACCGCTGTAGGATTAACAGCATTCGCGGCTGGACTAGCATCAGGCATAGTGGATGCTTTAGTCATTTCTGTTGCCACTCTTTTAGCCTCCTGCAGAATAATTTGTGCTATATACAGATCCACTCCAACCTTATGGGAAATATCAGATGCGGTATTTTCGAGTATAGATTTTATAGTTAGGAATCCTGATTTTACCAAAGCAAGCTTTATTCCATCAGCTAATTCTAATAGTTGA
>DASTCR010000099.1:0-4269 GCA_035710925.1 Nitrososphaeraceae archaeon
TCGAATCTCTCTGGAGCAGAAATTGTTATTCTACGCATTATAGAAAATATTGAAAAAATGGGAGATACTTCAGTTAGCGTATCTCAAAATAAAGAACCAGATATTAAAAATGGCTTTAAACATAATGTAAAAGGCGAATTAGTAATCGCCATGGAAGAAAAAATCAAAAGATGTGTGGAAGCAGGTGCCAAGAACAAAATATCCTATGAAATAAGAGCGGGACATGCAGCCGACCAGGTAATGAAGGCTTGCGAAGAAACACATTATGACTTGGCAGTTATGACAACTTCACATCTGGACTCATGGCTTAGGTCTCTATTTAGTGAAGCTAGGAAAATAATAAGCAAAATAAATACACCTGTGCTTCTAGTACAATGACAAAAGAGTAACAATAACGGACACGCAAGTAAATGCTGGAAAAAAGGTATGCGAGCCTCAGAGGAAGAGGAGGAAAAATGAAAAGGCGCACTATCATACTAATGAGTCTTCCTTCTTCAATTACAAAATGAATCGCTATCTACCATCTCTTGCTTTGTATAACATAAATAAATTGACAAGATAGAAAGATGTATTAACAAAACCCATCATCTTGGTTGTATGGATAGAAAGGGGATCTGCAAAAACTGTGGTGATGATATTAGCGATGACAGCAATTCAGTTGAATTTTGTTCAGAACAATGCGGAGTAGAATATCAAATGGAACACGATAGGAAATAGGTAGAAAGAGAAATATGATAAGCACTACATAATATGCGCATAAAAATAATGGCAGCACCACATATAGAGATGCTATAATATTTATGGATATAGGAAAGCAGCAGCCACACCAACATCGACAGACTATTATCAACTTGCATAATTCTGGAATTTTGCCAGATATGATTGCAATGCAGCTGGATATTTCAAAAGACGAAGTAGATAAAGTCATAAAGGATCAGGCCAATGAAGAGCATAGAAAATACAAAGCTGTTAAACGTGCTTCAAATACTTCTTCGGTAGGTATGTTCTATCTTGATGCAGTTATTAGTGTAGACTTAGCTATTAAACATGCTCAATATAGTATGTGGAAGGCCCTCAAGGGAGAAATACCTGAATTTAATATCTCAATGACGGAGGAAACACAGAATGTTCTCGAAGGGTATGCAAGATCCAAAGTTACATTTGTAATTTTGCATATTGACATTGTTGGCTCGACTGCAATGTCAATGATCCTACCAGTTGAGAGACTTGCAACTATAATTCAGACATTCACGCAGGAAATGTCACTTATTATAGCAGCCTACGGAGGATATGTGTTGAAGTATGTTGGAGATTCAGTTTTGGCATTTTTCCCTGTAACTTTGGAAAATAAGTATTTGCCTTGCGCTAATGCTGTAAACTGTGCACACTCTATGATCAAAATAGTACGTGAGGGCTTGAATCCAATTCTAGGTGAGTATGATTACCCAGAGATGGGAGTGCGTGTGGGTATTGATCTAGGGGAGAATGTAGTAGTGCAGTACAGTGGGGGTAGTAGTCATTTATCGGTTGGTCAGGATAAAAGCGAGGTGCTCAAAAAACCGCAATTTGACATATTAGGTTATACTATCAGCATTACAGCCAAAATGACCACATTTGCAAAAGATAATCAAATCGTAATTGGTCATTTTGTGTATGATGTATTAGATGATTTTCATAAATCTAATTATAAAATTCTGCAAATTGAGCCGGATGGTTGGAATTATGTCAGTAATAATACTGGAGACATTTATAGTTTGTATGGCAGTTCTGTGAAGGAATAAAACTCAAATATCCTATAATGTTGTATCACATCTCTACATTTACTTGGGTGTATCAGTCGCTACTTCTATAGCATTACGCCTCATAGCAGCTAAAACAAAGAAGCCTTTCTATGGGTGCTAGCCAATACTGAAAGATTATAAATAACGACCATGATCAACCTACTGATTTATAATAGCCTAAACAACAGTTGTTGCTTTGGCTGACCTATCTCCTACTTGAGTTACTCTTACTTTGATGTTGTTTCCAACCTTTCCATTTTGAACAAATACTACATATCCTTGGACTCTTGCAACACCATCTCCTTGCCTGCTGATTTCAGTAATATCTACATCATATTCCTTACCTACCTCGACTGGTTTTGGGTTAGGAGAACCTCTATTGAAACCTCTTCCAGCACCGCCACCATAACTTCTTCCTCTTCCATGACCATACTTGCTGCCTCGACTGTAACTCATTTCTGATGATGTTGAATTGATGGTTGTCCTAATATAAATCGGCTTGTTTACCCGAAAATAAATTCATAAAGTCTAAATTATCCATACCTCTCCTTTCTTCATCTCACAATTTATTCTCCTTGTTAAAATAGTTTTTAACACATTCGTCTGAACAGAAGTATAATACAACTCCGGCAGCGCTTGAATAATATGCTCCTTCAAGGTACTCATTGAATTCTTTCTTGCAGGTATCACAATGCCTGAACATTATCTATTTACAGAATCATATCTTCCTATAAACCATTTCTTTAAATATTCAATCATTAAAAAATACAAACCTCTTTTCTTACGACCTAATCAGGAATTTAATTGATACACATATTCAGGACTGTTAAAGTGATTCTCATCTACCATTTACCTTATATAAGTAACAAACTAAGCTAAACGAGAATGGCAGTACTCAGAGTCTATAAGAGAAATTCAACCTTCATAGATGTGGCTGACCTAGTCGAAGAAATTAGCAGTTTAGGGTTAGATGACGCACTTCAAAAGTATCACAATAAAGCTCTTCAAAGGGAAGCCAAAAGCATAGTTGCAGGGCCTAGTTTCCTACAGTTTTTGAACAAATTATTTCAAATTCAAATAACAACAGGAGACATAATACAATTTGAGTCTGAAAATAACAATAAATACTACATGCTATCAGCAACTGGAACTTGGGATGAGATAATTAAACTACAATAATCTCATTTGTTGCCTATTTTGTCTTAGATGAAAGCACAAAACATTTTATGATATGTTACGATTATGTAGACATTTGTATTAAAGGATATAATCAATCTTGGTTGTTTCACTCCTTTTTATTAAGTGATGAAATCCTTTGAAACTGGGAATATTTGTCCATTCCAAAAGACCAAAAATTTCCATAAAAGAAATAATAAAAGTCCTTGAATCGGTCAACATATCGTATTCCAAAGAAGATCCTGACATTGCCATTGTTATAGGAGGAGATGGTACTTTTGGTTATTACGGCAGAATCCTACGTATACCCATGCTATTTGTAGGAATAAATGATCCAGACATATTAGGTAGTAAGGCAAAACTTGCAGGCATTTCTTATGATTATCTAGCAAGAGCCTTAATCTCTATTAAATCGGGCAGATATTTTGTTGATAAAAGAAGGATGCTTTCATTGAATTATGGAAAGGAAAAATTAGTAGATATTCTTACCGATGTTTATCTAGAACGTGGTAACTTCTCTCATGGAATAAGATATGCTCTTTCAGTTTTTTCTCCGGTTGGATCCAAACCGCTACGAGAACGAAAGATATTTACTGAATATGCGATAGGAAATGGCATAATTATTAGCACGTCATTCGGATCAGGTGGTTACTATTCTTATCCCCAAAGAATAATGAAAGCTAAGTTCAATTATAGTGACACTGCTGCACATAAGAGATTCAGTGATAATAGGATGGGTATCTGTCATATTATACCCACATTTCTACTAAGAGAAAAAAATGAAGGAAAAGACAAAAAGAATATTAATGTCAAAATGAGGTCCGAGCAGATACAATACACTGTTCCGATTGAGTCAACTATCAAAATCAATCTCATAAGAAATGCAAATGTACGTCTTTATGGTGTAACTGATGATGCTAAAGGGATTGCAGTTGGAATAGATAAAGAAATATCTATTATTGCATCAAATCGTTTCGCTAAAATTATTCACTTATACAAGTAGCAATTATGTCAATCGAAGGCAATTACACATAATTTAATTGGATAGTTAGTATTGTCTACTTGAAGCCTGCATCCTTTGGGCTAATTTATACATGTTGTCGTGACATTCACATTCACACATTTTCGTTATTTGCGAATCATCAGCGGCTTCTATTGTGACACCTTCGCATAACCCATGTTCATTTTGGACACACTTTTCCGATTTATGCACTATATACATTTGTTGTATTGAAATTTAATGGTTATCAGCTCTGAATCGATAATTCAGGATATCTGGTTGCATTATAGTATTAAATAACATGTTGAGGGA
>DASTCR010000100.1:0-4094 GCA_035710925.1 Nitrososphaeraceae archaeon
CGTAGGCCTCCTACTAGTTGCCTTATAATTTCTACCACGCTGCCCTTGTAGGGCACCATGGCTTCAACACCTTCTGGAACATAGTCGTTCAAATCCTGCGAGTCTACAACCTGCTGGCCCTCTTCGCGGTATTTTCTCCCGAGAGAAGCATAAAATGAAGCCATTCCTCTATACATTTTAAATTTTTTACCGTTTTTGACCAAAGTTTTTCCTGGGCTCTCATCTGTACCTCCTAGCAGGCTTCCAACCATCACCGTGGAAGCGCCAGCCGCTAATGCCTTGGTTGCGTCACCTGATGTTCTGATGCCTCCGTCGGATATAACCGGGATATTGTACTCCGTTGCGACCTTTACACTATCAATTACTGCTGTCAACTGCGGAACTCCAGATCCTGTAACGACTCGCGTAATACATATGGAACCCGAGCCGACTCCAACTTTTACTGCATCGACTCCAGCTTTGATTAAGTCTCTGGCGCCCTCTCCTGTTGCAACATTTCCAGCTATGAGTTCACACATTGGGAACGCCTTCTTGATCAAATGTACCGCATTTAGGGCGTTATCGCTATGACCATGTGCAATATCCACGACAATCGTATCGGCGCCAGCTTCCAATAGAGATTCGGTCCTCTCCAAAAAATCACCCTTGACGCCAACAGCGGCTCCGACCAAAAGCCGGCCCTTCTTGTCTTTGGAGGCATGTGGGTATTTTTCCATTTTCAGAATATCTTTGCTTGTAATAAGTCCTACTATGTTTCTATTCCCGTCGATTACCGGTAATTTTTCTATTCTATGCTTGTGCAATATCTCTTTAGCTTCTTCGGTTGTAATTCCAGAATTGGCAGTAATAACGTCCTTACTCATAAGCTCACAAACTTTCAGAGTGCGATCTTTTTCAAATGTGATATCTCTCCTAGTAATTATCCCAGCGAGCTTCTTTTCTTCATCCTCTACTAACAATCCGGAAATGCCGTATTCATTCATGCTTTTGTTTGCATCATCTACCGTGAGAGTTGACTTGATAGTGTAGGGTTGTTCAATCACAACTGATTCTGAACGCTTTACCTTCAGAACTTGTTCTACCTGATCTTCAATTGTCATGAATCTGTGAATAATGCCTATGCCGCCTTCCCTGGCTAATGCAATGGCCATCTCAAATTCTGTAATAGTATCCATATTGGCGCTAACAAGCGGTGTGTTTAGCATTAGATTACGAGAGAGCCTTGTTTTTAAGTCTGTTTGTGTTCTCGAAACAATTGGAGATCTCTTGGGGACCAACAGTACGTCATCAAACGTTAATCCTTCTCTAATATTCAAAATCCTTTAACAGAGTACATGTCGGGTAGGATTATAAGCGTTTGTAGTTTTTGGTTTTGCAAATCCCGACCTCATATGGTTATCAACAATAGTTATAATGTCTACTCCCCAACAGATACAACTATAGTATTAAATAGGAATGGGCCTTTACCTTAGCTGAATCTGATGGCCAGAACAGAGAAAAAGATCCTTGGTGAGAAATCCAAAGAAATAGTTGATTTGCTAAAAAAGGCTTATTGTGATGAAATGCAGATATTTCACTTCTTTTGGTATGTCGGGATAAACATGGAAGGGATAGGTTTGGTTACTTATGCAAGCTCTCTGAAGACACAAGCAACAGGAGAACTTAATCATGGTGAAATGCTTTCTAACAGAATCTCAGAGCTTGAGGATAAAGCCCCTAGCGATCCTTCTGAATGGCAAAGATTGAGCAATATTGGAACGTTGGATCCAATGAAGCATCTGACGCTGAGATCTGCACTAGAGAAAGCCCTCGAATTCGAAGGAAAGGCCGTACAGAACTACAATAATATTGCGAAAAGGGCGCTGGAGTTGAGTGACTTTGTAACCTATAACCTTGCGACTATCATATTGGCCGACGAAGTCAAAGATGAACAACATACTGAGGATGTGCTCAAAGGCTTAGAGGTAAAATGAGTTGGTTCGGTGTTCGGTTTACTTGACACATTTAGAGAGAAGAAATTAGCGAGTAAGCTCGCACTCTCTCAACGCCTGGAATGTTTCTCTAACGCTATGCGTTCTAATGATTTTTGCACCATTAAGAGCACTAATCATTTCAAATGCAAGTGAGGGAAGCAACCGTTCTTTTGTTTCCAGATTGAGTAACTTTCCGATGAAAGACTTTCGCGACACAGAGATGCATATCGGATAGGATAATCGCGCTTTAAGTTCATGTAGTCTTGAAATCATTTCGATATCACGAAGATACCATGGAGTACCCGACATGAGAGTAAAGAAAGGGTTTTTTCCATCAGTTCTAAAAAACCCAATCGAAGGATCGATAACTATTTTATTGTCTTTGATTCCGGATCTTCTTGCAATTCTTAGACTTTCTTTTAATAACTTTATAGTTCGAGATACCTTTCCTGTTGTACCTAATTTAGAACGCAGGCCAGCCCTTTTGCACTTATCATACGCACCTATTATGACTGGTAGCTTTGATTCTGCTACAAGCCGCGCCATATCTTCATCGTATTTTAACCCAGTTATGTCGTTTATGCAATCTATTCCTAGGTTGACAGCTTCTCTTGCCACAGACCATCTAGGTGTATCAATTGAGATAGGCAAACTACAATTTTTCCTTACTATTTTGATAGCGCGCAACATTCTTTCGGTTTCTTTTTCAATGGAGATACTATTTTCTATATATGGAGCCGTAGACATGGCGCCTACATCGACTAAATGTGCTCCCTCTTGTTCGATGCTGGCTGCTGATTTGGCTATGTCACTTGCCTTGGTCCTGATTGAGTTTTTATAAAATGACTCCGGGCTAACGTTAATGATCCCCATAATCTTAACTGTAGATTTGCTTGTGACCAGTAATTTACCTATATTGACCAATAGGCTGGTTAAGAACTGAGATAAAATAAAACTCTTCTTAGGAGATATCGCTGCGGAGGCTAATGGTTCGGCTGCAAGGTGTGTCATCTCGATGAATCCTAGAGGGTCGAGTGTTCCACAAATTTAGTCGCCGAAAAATTTAAGAAGTCCTGCGCTATTTTGGCTATGAGTGTTAGGAAACTCTTGTGTTCTTTAACAAGAAAAGTTGAGTAAGAATATTAAAATATTCTTTTGGCTCAAATTATGAGTACAAAATTTGACGTATTTAGAATTAAAGATATTGCTAACCATTCCAAGATGTAATTTAGCTCATGTTTTCAATGAATTTCAGCTAAACGATCTACCATTACAGTGCCTGCTCTAGATGGCGAAGAGGTTCTCCTAGTTTGGTCAGGACGCTGGACAAGACACATACCGTACTCTCTTATGTTGAAGGTAGCCTTAAAAACGCAACAATAGCCAATGGTGACGGTAGGTCACACAATGGCTTCATTTTCTCGCTCTTGAATCCCCCTGTGCCTCTTGGAGGTAATGTTGTATCTCTTGATATATATGTCGACGAGATCCCCGTTCCAAAAAAGTCAGTCTTCATAGCAACTTCAGAGGACATCATCAATGCTTCATCATTGTCTGAAGACAGGCCTATATCGTTTAAGCCTTTTCAAAGCGCAAGGTTCCTTATACTGAAAGATGAAGCCTTAGAGAAGAGGAGGCATAAGATAGTTATCTTAAGCAAACTGGAGGGATTTGAACAGATAATCATTCCTTTTACTTTCACTGATTACGTAATAGGACAGAGCGAAAGAGTATTTATTTCCTCATCCAACTTGACTGACGATAACCCCGACACCGTAGCAACTTCGGCCAGCGAGGACACAATATTCAAAAATTTTACAACTCCCCTAGTACTCTCAGGAAAGAAGGCATATATTGTATGTTCTTCTAGTGGCTCGCTATCTGCCAATTGGACATGGATGGGCGCTAGATATGATAACGGTGGATTGTATGTTCCTCCAGCAAGAGCCTTTGGTCGAATAGCCGTAGAAATCTCTACCGACGAAGGAATACGGAAGAGACTTCCTAGCTTCGTAGTTTCGTCGCGGCATGAAAATGGGATATTATATACGCGACATGAGCTTGCCGGGTTGCAAGTGAGAAGGACCTTGTTTGTGCCGACTGAAAGTAAAGGATTTGTAA
>DASTCR010000101.1:0-4612 GCA_035710925.1 Nitrososphaeraceae archaeon
GTAAGGCGTAAAGTATACCTTAGCCAAATCTATTATAGTTTATTTGATTGGTATACAAAACGTTAGTGCACGCGGAAATTGGCCGATTTTGGTACGAATAAACTAAAGACCAGATTAACCAACAAATCACATTGCAAACAATAGTGATGAAGACTTTTCACACATAGTTCCGCCTTGGGATACTTTCGATACATTCTATGGGGTTCGACTCACAGAGAATCGTCATAATTTATCGTTGAAGACACATATAGCAGCAGATTACATGTCAGCATTTTTTTGTAAAAGTTTACAATAGGATCGAAACTTACTATTATAGATCATGAAATTTGTAAGATAGTCCTGAAATCCTACAAGAACCGGAGCCACCATCTAATTGCCCTATCAAGAACCATTATCACCATAGATAAGCTTCATTTCGTCGAAAGTTAATTTCTCACCACTTGACATTTTTCTTAAGGCTTCTTCCTTCAGTGTGTTCCATTTTTCTTGATTCTCCCTGCTCCGTCTGGCGCGTTCCTGTGTAGCTTCGTACCTGTTTTCACGCCTTCCTTCATATTCGCGTTGTTTCCTCTGTCTGTGACTTGATGCTTGTGTACGAGACCTTCTAAACTCAATGGCATTTAACTGGGTTTCAACCATTTCTAATTTTGCAGCGGCCTCTCTTATTGCATGAATTGTTTTCCGACGTTCTTCATAGAGGCTCTCGCGCAAATTCATTAATCTATCCAACTCTATCTTTATGCTACCGATCTTGTTTCCAAATTCAGATTTCTGGTCAAAAATCCTGTTCATTATTGATTTGAGCGATTCATACTGAGAAAGCACATTCCTATACTTATCCTCTTTCTTGTTGATAACTTTCAAATTGTGTAATTTGGTTGCAACTTCTTTTGACCTGGCAACCAACCTGCGTTCTTCATCCTTGGACAGTTTCTTGGTCTGAATATCGCGTTCAATTTGCTCAAGTGCTCTGCCCAGGTGGACCATATCAAAATGATCTTTTCTAGATTTTATGTTTGCACCCACGGTGGATTTTGTATCCAAATTTTTCATTTCATTTCGTGTTTCCATAAGACTGTTTTTTAGTTCCCTGAACTTTACAAACTCTGTGTCTTTTTGTTCGTTAACTCGCTTTAACTGGGCACGCAAGCTATCAAGTTGGTCCCTACTCCCGTCTATACTTTTTTTTGTCTCTTCTATCCTGGAATTAAGTTCCTGGATTTCTTGTTCGCTCTTCCTTTGCTCTTCCAGCAAACTCTTCTTGAATTCTAATAGTGTTTTCAAATTAGAATCCAGGGAATTTCGACTTGTACTATATTCTGTCTTATTTCGTATTGCACTGCTTGTAGTGGTAGCAGTCGTCATACTGCTATTTCCGTTGCTGGCTTGTGTTTGATCTCGTACTGTCACGCCTATAGAGTCTGTTAGAAAGCCAAAAATATATCTTTTCTTATTGAAGCGAAAAATATACGGATCAAACCTTCTGTAATACAGACTCAAACCCTACATACATCTTTATATGAGATGAAGTTGCTTAGATTAAAGTATGGATGACTTTGAAAAGGACTTTCCTGAGTTTGACTGGAAGAATGTACCGGCCTATAAACATCCAGGCGGCAAGGACTGCCCGTGTCCAAAACACGAGTATATCAGGGAACAAATAAATGTCACCAAAACCCTAAGCGTTGAGTCAAGAGATAATAGGCGACAAGAGCTAAAACACAAGGCCCAAATCACACTGAAGTTTTGTCCGGACCATTATAGCGTGTACTTTAAAGAGGTCATCCCGTCTATGCCCTTTAAATATCGTTTAATGACTCGAATAGCGTTAAAGATCGGTGCCGTTATTATACAGAGGATACCATATATGCAGTCAGACCAGTGCTTCTACTGCAAGTTCGGATCCGGCGGCTTCGGAAAGAAGACGGAGTTGCCACCAATCTAATTGTCTAGGGAACATTTGTCCAGAGAATCAATTAGCATGTTTCTTAACATATGTGCATGATCAAAAGCAAATCCCGGTGCGAGTAAATTTCTCAGAATAATTGAAAGATAAGGGAAACCTCTTCGGGTTACAGAATAATAACCTCTATGGAAACCACTTTCCACTGCCGTATAGCACGAAGGGCTCAGATCAACAACACTTGCTAAAAAAGTTCCTATATCCATACTTCGTGAGAACACCGAAGTCTTTTTCTGTATGAAAGCCAGGTCAGTTCGATATATCAAATTATAATTCTTTCCCACAAGATAGTTCTGACATTTATTGTCGACAAATACTCTTCCATCGATATGTAGGCTGCCCGTCATTGTCCCGGCTTGGTATCCCAGTAAGGAAATAATTTTCATCTCGCTAATTTCGCGGAACACCCTATACAAATCGCCTTGCTCTATGAACTCTTCAACAAGCAGAGAATCAGAAAGGGAAATTAATCGAGGGGTTCTGATACCCAGTTTTTCTAAATGGCCCCTCATGAGATCACCTTCGTTTTTTGATGTTCTTTCTCCTATAATCGGAGGAGAATCCGGGTGACCTAGCGCAACGGATACTAATGTGTATGATAACGACAATAGGTACTCATGAAAACCTTTACTTCGCTTATTGGTTTTGACAACAACCTTTTGTCCGTTCCGTTTGACAACGCTAACGTCCCTTTGCCAATTAACGAAATACATACTCAGGTGCCAATAGGAGGTTGTTTCTACTATATGTATCAACATCTTAAATCAGATGATGAGGGATTAAATCTCAAATGAAACTACATGACGGTTATGCCTATGCTCAATACTTCTTTAGCGCTAACAACGCGGCAACTTATGATTCACTTGTTAATTACGCAACCTTTGGACGAGACAAAATGTGGAAAAATCAGATAGCAAAAATCGTAGATAAGGACGGATTGAAACCTGCTGTAATATTAGACCTTGCCGCGGGGACAGGAATATTATCTTCGAAACTTGAAGCGGGATCAGATGCAGCTTCAGTGTGTTCGCTCGATCTCACATTCGACTATCTCAAAAGAGCAAAAGAGAAGTCCCGACAAATTTCCCTAGTAAACTCCACTGCTGAGCTTTTGCCATTTCAGGCCGGAATTTTTGATTATGTAGTATCTTCATATTTACTGAAGTATATTGACATCGAAACCGTAGCAGTGGAATCCTGGAGAGTTCTTAAGCAGCACGGAATTGTAATATTTCATGATTTTACCTGTCCCAACAACCAAGTAATCAAAAGGCTCTGGAGATTTTATTTTACTATGCTCAGGCTTTCAGGCAGGCTAATTAAGGAGTGGGAACCAACATTTCAACGGTTAGAGGAAGTTATCTGCGAAAACCGTTTGTGGCCTATCGATACATCACAGTACCTAAGAAAAATCGGATTCATCGAAGTATCATGTCAGTACCATACTCTAGGAACCAGTGCCATCGTTTCAGCCAGAAAGCCATGAACTCCAAAGACAATCGCCTAAACGAGTGGTTCGTGCCCAATTTTGGACCTCTAGGATTTAGGATATTTGTAGGTATGCTATTCTTGACGTACACGGGAATGTGTGTCTCATTTGCAGTGTTGGGCTCGTTGGTATCTACGCAGATGTTTTGGGATAGGCTTTACGCTATCGCCGCCATTTACGCTTTGGGTCTGGGCTTAGGAGCTCACGCGGCGGATAGTCTTGGTTCTAAGGAGGTTAGACCTTGGGGGAACTATTTTTCTGCTAAACAACTTTGGCTCATAATTTTGTTGTCTCTTTCTGGGGCCTATATCATAGGAGCCTATTACATAGTACACTACGCCCCTCTTTTAGGGGTGATTGCCTTACTGGAAGGTTTCTTTGTATTTGCATATAATTTCGAAGTGTTTAGGGGTCTTTTTCACAACGACATTTGGTTTTCCGTCTCTTGGGGGGCTCTTCCAGTTTTTGCGGGATATATCATACAGACTAATCATTTCGACATCCTTCCAGTTGGATTATCTGTAATTACGGGATCACTAAGCTGGCTTCACATCAGAATATCCAGAAAGTATAAAGTTCGGAAGAAAGTACGTCGGTCTGATTCTAGGCTAGAGAAGCAGGAGAAGGCGCTCAAAGCCATTAGTTTGTCTACAATTGGTTTGACTTTGGTAATTATAGTACTCAAAATGGTTATTGGATAGCTATCGCTTGAGGTTATATGGATTTCTAATGTGCAACATCTTTATCGAGCTTGAGCACAATAAAGTACAGCAGGGCATCTACAATCTAGAGAAAAAAATAAATAAGACAATACCGTTACCCCAAAAGATATTACTTTCTGTCACAGGGACTTTGGAGAATACGATATCTATGTTAATTGGCTCCGAAACAGAAGTTAAGATATTAGAGCAGGACGACTTCATTGATGTTATTTATAGATCAGTAAATATCGTTCAGAAACAAGATGGCAAGGTCTTGGTAAATGCGAAATCAAAGATCTACCCTCATTATTTGCCGCACAATGTAGTAAAAAAAATACGGGATCAAAAGGAGAGCATAGGTAGTATTATCGAGTCCGAGAAATTGGAAACCTTCAGAAGAATTAATGCTTTGGGATATAATCATTTGGAAAAGAACTTTATTAAAAACTATCATATTAT
>DASTCR010000102.1:0-3298 GCA_035710925.1 Nitrososphaeraceae archaeon
AGATTTGTTAATTTATACACGAAATGGAAAGACAGATCCTGTAGCAAACAAACTACTTGAAAATGAAGAAGTGGTATATGTGGGCAAAAGCATTGGTGAACATACAATTGACTTGCGAGTAGAAATAATAGTTAGGGATAATGCAGAATTGCTTGATATACTTGAAAAAGTAAAGGCTATGGATGGTGTTAATGATGTAGTTTGGAGTGAAATTGTGCAAGTAGTTGGAATGAAAAGGTCTATACCAAGTCGTATTATCGATATGCTTTAACAAATTGATTTGTGATATTATCATACTTGCAGTTGTTCGCAATTATTGCAGATGCTAACGATGATTTAGGGAATCAAGTAAGGAGATAAAATAAATAACCAGAAATATACGCATTTTGGTAAATCTTAAGCAACTTTTTTATTATTATGAGTTATTCGGCCTAAACAGGAACAAAGTCTGGCCACAAGTCTTTTATTTTGATATGTGAGTATACAGACGTCTAACATGGGATTGAGCGTCTTTACTTCCTCTTCTCATCAAGAACATGAACAGAAAACAGTTGGGAAGAATGCAAGTAAAACTGACACTGGTTCTATCTTGGTGTTAGATGATGATTTTGATATTAATAATATGCTTAAGATGGCTCTGCAGAAGCATGGATACAATGTCTTTGGATTCACGGACCCATTGCTAGCATTGGAACATTTTAGGATCAATCATTCAACCTATTCTCTTGTAATATCTGATTTAAGAATGCCAGTAATGAATGGATTTGAATTCATAAAACAGGTTAAAAAAATGAATCCAAAAATTAAGGTTTTGCTTATGACAGCATTTGAAATTAATGAAATGGAATTCACCACAATTCTTCCAAAACCGAAGGTAGATGGGTTTATCCAAAAGCCAATATCAATAAGAAAATTGAATGGTATTATCGATAAATATGTGAATCCGGAATAATTTCTTGATATAAATCATAAAATTGTTCATTTATACAATTGATGAATGTGTTGAATGAATTACCACTTGTTACTTGATATTAACATTCATGTTACTGCCTGTTTATAACTCATAGAGTGTAGTGGAGGACGTGAGTGACTAGTGATAAAGCGCTGAATATTGATGGAGAAAAGATCTTTCGTGGTCATGCTGTAGAAGTCTCAGAGGAATTAAGAAATTCATCATTGGGAACACACGCCCTTGTATTATATCCAGATCTATTGACATTGAGAGAACTTTACTCGTTTTATGCTAGATCTGCCCTAGGCGATAGTGAAATTTTTCTGTTTCTTCCTTATCTTGAGACTGTGGCTAACGTGAAACGTGTACTATCAGAAGATAGCGCAAATATAGATGTAAGAAAATACGAAAAAGAACAGTCACTTTTGATAATGGATTCTCTAAAAGGATACTTTGGTTTACAAGAAGGTTTGATCCCATTTCTGTTGCAGACCGCAGATTTTGCGAAAAAATCAGGAAAAAGCCTTTCTGTATTATCTGATATGGGATCGTTTTTCTATTATAATAAGAAGGACGATCTCTTACAATACGAAATGTCATTGCCTTCTAGATATGAAAGAATGAATTTGAAAGGATTTTGCGCGTATAATCTGCGAGACTTTAATGTAAGATTCTCAGATAAGGAGAGACAGGATCTGATTAAGCATCATGGTAGAACTCTGATGCTACTATCTTCTTCAAATGGTAACTAATAACTAATTTCAATAACCATATTCCAATAGCCGAGAACTTAACAAATACGGTACAGTCTTTTACCGTGACGATTTTAATTCATGCTGCACGAATATCAAAGAATCTTTCATGTGCAAACCAAAATAGACATATTTATACCAACCGGTAATGTTTTCAAAAGCTTTAATTAACGAAAGGATGGGTTCATCAGCACTTTAATTGGCTCAACCTAATCATCGCAGTGATGCAGATGATATGTCAACAGCTTCTTTTTCACCCGAACATCCGCATGAGCATCATCTAGTGCGGACGTTGGGCCTTGCAGACGTGGTTATGATTGGTATTGCTGGTATGATTGGTGGGGCTATTTTTGTTCTTGTAGGTCCAGCGATTGGTTTAGCAGGAAGCGCAGTTATTATTGCTTTTATCATTAATGGAATAATCACACTATTTACAGCTATGGCATATGCAGAACTAGGGTCTGCTATGCCAGAAGCTGGGGGTGGTTATTTATGGGTTAGAGAAGGATTGCCACGACCCAATGCTTTTATCAGTGGCTGGATGGCATGGTTTGCACATATAGTCGCAGGAAGCCTGTATGCTGTAGGATACGGTTCCTTTCAATTTAGCTTATTGCAAATGTTAGGGATTGTTGGGGATCAGCCTCTTTTTGGATTTATTCCAGTAGATAAGTTAATTGCTGTTTTGTCAATAGCTGCATTTGCATATGTTAATGTTAAGGGAGCATCAGAGACAGGCAAACTGGGAATAATTGTTACAGTAATTCAGCTTGGAACAATTTTTGCGTTAATAGGGGCTGGATTCTTAACCATAAATAACAACCCTGATTGGACTTCTAATTTTATGGCCAATTTTGTTCCTATCGGTATAGGAGGAATTGTTGCCGCCATGGGTTTGACATTTATAGCTTTTGAAGGCTATGAGATAATTGTTCAAACAGGAGAGGAAGTAAAGAATCCAAGGAAGAATATACCAAGAGCCATTTTTATTTCTCTGACACTTGTTGTATTACTGTATTGCCTTGTAGCATTTGTATCCATAACTGCAATTTCTCCGCAAAACACAGGAGGTATTCCTGTATGGAATTTTATAAGTCAAAATGGTGATTTAGGAATAAGTAAAGCGGCCGAACTCTTTTTGCCCTATGGCTCTTTTATCATTTTAGCTGGCGGAATCGTCTCTAGTCTGGCTGCACTCAATGCCACCACTTATTCTTCAGCAAGAGTAGCTTTTGCTATGGGTCGGCACTATAATTTACCATATCAACTGAGTAATATTCATCATAAATTTAAGACTCCATACATTGCCACAATAATATCAGCTATTATTATGGCAGTAATGGCTTATGCACTTCCTTTAGATCAAATAGCACTTGCCGCAGGTGTTATATTTCTTCTCTTGTTTACTCAAGTAAATATCGCCGTCATTACCATTAGAAGGATACATGGAGACAGGCTTCAATATGGATTCAAAACTCCATTCTTTCCTATTATACCTATTATAGGAATTTTTTTGAAATTAGGACTTGCCATTTATCTTTTGGTCACGCAGCCTATGAGCTGGCTCATTAGTGTTTTATGGATTTCAATAGGC
>DASTCR010000103.1:0-3415 GCA_035710925.1 Nitrososphaeraceae archaeon
TCCAAAGTTTTATTAGAGCAATTGACTTTGTAAATGAAATTGCAACTATAGCTGAGCGACTTGACCATCATCCAATTATTACAATAAATTGGAAGACTGTTAAACTTTCCTTAAAGTCATTTGATGTTGATGCTATAACCAATAGAGATATTATTCTTGCAAAGGAAATACAGAAGTTAAACGACCAAACGGAGAAATTAAATGGTAATAAAATTTGAGAATTATATTATTATAGCCGATATTGTGTTTTTTAAATCTTCGGGTTCTCAATTTATTACTTATTTTGACTAATAGGTAAACTGAAACTAAACATTGCTCCGATCCCGTCAGAATTATTTTCGGCCCATATTCTACCTCCATGGGCCTCTACAATACTTTTGGAAATATAAAGACCTAAACCTGTACCTGAGTTTGATCTAGAAGCAAATTTTGTAAATAGTCTTGGGATGATTTCGTGGTGTATACCCTCTCCGGAATCTACAACATTAACGATAACTTCTGCTTGGTTGTCTTTGCTACTCACATTTCTTTTCTCCGCCGTAACTGATATGGTTCCTCCTTTTTTTGATGTAAACTCAATGGCATTATTTATGAGGTTGGAAACAGCTTGATTAATCCTGTCTCTATCTCCTTCGACTATCAACTCAGAGCTATTATTCCGTGACCTACTATATGATAAGTGCAAAGCACATCTTGTTTTATTATTGAGATTGCGATCATCCTTAGGTGTGCGGTTTTCGTAGTCTCCTACAATCTTTGATAGTAAATCATTTAGATCAAAGACTTCTTTGTCTAGATTTAATGTTTGGCTTTCTATTCTTGAAACATCCAATATATTATTTGTCAACCTTTGAAGTCTCTTAGCATTTCTGTGTATTGCATTTATGGATTCTCTGCTTGCATCTTGTTTATCCATCATATCCTCTCTCATAAGTTCTGCATATCCCAAAACAGACTGAGCTGGAGTTCTTAGCTCATGAGCTGCAATATTTATGAACTCTCTTTGCATTTTATCGCTTAGCTTGAATTGCTCATTAGCTGTGCGTTCATTCCAGAGTAGCTCAAAAAATAGTTTATACGACTCTACGCTAGGATTGCTATTTGAATAGAAAGATAAACCAATTGTCTCAGAAAATTGTTCGGCTTCTGGTTCCCTTAGCTCAACCTTTAGAAACTTTTTATTATCAACTATAATTATTCCAAAAGAACTATTATTTCCATTTACGATTCTGATATGATTGCTGGGACTAGTATTCTGCAAGATTCGATTTACAATATTCAAATTTGCATCACTTAGGGGACAGATAATCTTGGCTTGAAACTCATTTTGGCCTTTGCCATAGATTCTTTTATTACATTTGTCAATTAGGTGATTGAATATTCCTAGTCTGTCTATTGTAGTTAATGCTTTATCATTTGGAAGAAGAAAGAGTATCTCATATTGTGCATTCTTTGCAAGCTCTGTAAATATTTTGGTTGCTTCTTCATTGTCGTTAATAACCCTAAAATATTCTGGTTCCATTTCTTGTTCTATTTCTTTGATTTTATCTTCGGCTGGGGTTGATTTGTTCCAGAGAGTATCAAATATGCATTGTTGTTCTTCTACAATCTCCTTCATATTACTATGGATTATATGTGATAATGGTTTGTCATTTTCACGGAATGCAGCAAGAGCAATGTATTCTTTTTCGCTTACATAGAAGTTCCCTTTAATGCCATCTAAATGGCGAAGCTCATTTACCAATGAGGATAATAGCTCCTTGCAAAAAGAGACATTTTCAGCTGTGATTTCAGTGACATATCTAAATTTTACGCCTCGTCTTTTAGCATCACGAAAGGCTTTTTTCAATTCTCTAATTTCTGCTATCAATGATGGTCTTGTGTAATCTGTGCAAGCGTCAATTCGATTCTCAGCATTGGAGGCAAATTGTGATGCCATGTTTATCACCTTGTCGCAACCATATAGTACCTTGGTTTTTTCAAATTGCTTGGCTGAATTAATACTACTGCTGTAGGTATCATGATACGTAAAATACGGTCTGGATGAGTTTGTCAAATTGACAGATCAACAATTTTCGTGACCATAAAAATACTAGTTGGTAAATAATTTCTTATTCCATGACCAAAATATATTAAAAATAATAATGTTAATTTTGCTGTAACTTCTGAAATCAAAATAAAAGGAAGTAAAAGCTGTCCTCTAGGTCAAACTATTCTACTTTTATTTTATCCTTATATTGTCCTGACCAAAGTGCTGAAAATGAGTCTAACCAGTTTTCGTTCATCTTTGATGTGTTTCTAATAAACTCAGCATACAAATTACTCCACATGTTAACATATTCATACCATGAATTCATATATAATGTAAATAGGTCGGAAGAATATTTTGATGATTTGTCTTCGTCATTTGCTTTGGACACTTTTTTTCTTCTCCCTTTTCTGCCAGCCCGTACTTATTAACTATTTTCCAGATATTCTTGTACTTTGCTTAAAGTGTTTACCAAAACAATAAGTTCGACTCAATGAATTAATCCTGTTCCCTTTGCAAATAGATATATGGAATTTAACCGATCGTATAAGTAAAGAACATGGCAAATGCAAATAATTCCAATTCGACTTCAACTGATACAAATAGTACTTCAAGTAAAAAATATGACAAATTTCGGAATTTTTCTGCAATAGAAGAACATGAATTGGACTATAAAAAACGACTCAGGAGCAGCGAATTTACTGAAGGCTTAAGCAAAGAAGAACTGATAGAAAAGGCGAATTCTTCTAGAGCAGCATCATCAGCAAATAAGCCACAATCTGAAAAGACAAGAGTCAAACCTACCAGGACTCAGGATCGGCCTTCCTAGGCTATTCTATACGTTAGAAAAAACGTGTCCCACTTAAGGTTATGTCAACTTGTTACTTTATTCGCCAAATCGTTTGCTCTATTTGATCTTCCAATAAAGATTCATCAAACTTTTCACATAGTTTCAATTAGTACTAACCTTAATTCAACATCTTGCAATCCGCAGGGACTTAAAAAATGGTTCTTCCTAACTGTAGGATGGGCTTGATAGAAAGGGATTGTTCAAGTCATTTTCTCCTTTATCTTTGGGGTTCTATGAATGAGAGATAATACCATATTAAAAATTAAGGAGAGACTGAAGGAAATAGCATGTCCCAGTTGCAATTAAAAAATGAAGAGAGATTCGGTCTCATATGTCTAATTACTTTATAACGTCAAGCTACTATTATGGGCTTGAAAAAATATGTGTCTAGCTAGGTCTTTTACTAGCCTTCTCCTAATAGTTGCTCTGCTCTATCTAGATTGCTGCTTATTTTCTCTATATGCTGTTGCAACTGCTCTGCGGGTACCCGATTTTGTATGAGTTGTCTAAGCTGTTCTCTTAGCATTCCCTCGGTA
>DASTCR010000104.1:0-7386 GCA_035710925.1 Nitrososphaeraceae archaeon
GGCGGTGCCGACAAGGCCATCTATGCCTATGCAGGAGAACACTATAGTTACTGGCATAAGGAACTCTACGGCATGTCATTGCCTTGGGGCATGTTTGGAGAAAATTTTACCACACAAGGAATGTTTGAAGAAATGGTTAACATTGGAGATCAATTCCAAGTTGGAACAGCAAAAGTCGTGGCAACTCAACCTAGGATGCCATGTTATAAACTTGGAGTAAAATTTGGAAGGATGGATATTATTAAAAAATTTTTGGCAAGTGGTCTTACAGGTGTCTATTTCAAGGTAAAGAAGGAAGGAGAGCTAGAACAAGGTGATGAAATTAAACTTATCAAAAAAGATGAAAATAATGTTACCATAAAGGATATTGTCAGGTTATACACCGTAAATAAGGATGATCTTCAAACAATGGAACGTGCCGTCAAGGTTAAAGATTTACCAAATGGTTGGAAGTTTCATTTCATCGAACAGTTAAAGCAGGCAAGAAAAAAATGATATCCATTATAACCTGGTATACAAGCAAATGACAGGATCTATGAAAAGCAAATTAATAGATAATTATGGTAGAATTGCAAAAAAGCTAAGAATCTCTGTCACAGACATGTGTAATATGAGATGCGGATATTGCATGCCTAAAGACAATACGAGGTGGTTTGATACTACTGAAGTTCTCTCTTTCGAGGAGATAATTAGGCTTTCATCTATTTTTGCTAATTTAGGGGTTGAAAAAATAAGAATAACAGGAGGTGAACCACTGGTTAGACCTTCAGTAGAAAATCTAATTAAATCTATTGCAATGATTGGCGACATTAAGAGCATCGGGCTAACAACCAATGGGTTACTACTTCTAGAGAGAGTAGAAGCATTACAGTCTAGTGGCCTTGACAGTGTGAATATTAGTCTAGATTCATTTAAAGAGGATAGATTTAAGATGATGACGGGGGTAAATGGATTAGACAAAGTCCTAAGTTCTATCCAAAAAGCAAAAGATGTTGGACTTGACGTAAAGATAAATACAGTTGTCGTCAGGGGTTGGAATGATGATGAAGTTGTTGAATTTGCCAATTTTGCAAGACGCACAGGCATCACCGTCCGATTTATAGAATTTATGCCACTAGATGGGACAGGGATTTGGAGAAGCGACCTTGTTTTTAGTAAAAAGGAAATGATAGTAAAAATAGAAACCAATATTGGAAAAGTCTTTCCTGCCTCAGAACAAGAGATGTCAGCACCTGCTAGTCTCTATTCTTTTTCAGATAGAATAGGCACTGTAGGATTTATTCCCTCTGTAACAGAGCCTTTTTGCAGTCAGTGCGATAGGATAAGACTGACTTCTGATGGAAGATTTCTTACATGTCTATTTGAAAACCCAGGCTATGATATCAAGAGTTATCTGCGCAAAGGAGCATCAGATGAGGAGATTAGTCATTGCTTAATTCACTGTATGACTATGAAACAGGAGGGGATAGCAAGTCTGATAAGAATTAATGGTCTTAAGCCAAAACTAAACCTTATGCATACAATTGGTGGATAAGCTCAAATTGAGATCGGATATTCAAGATAATGAGAAAATAAAAGTCAAATTATTTGCAATTTTGAGAGAGAGAGTGGGTGAAAGCGAAATAACAATAACTGTACCTTCTGGCATCACAGTAAACCACTTGAATAGTGAAATATTAAAGAAGTATCCGCAGCTCAAATCGTTTAGTAACAAATTTGTAACTTCTGTAAATTGTAAGGTTACTACTGGAGATACCGTTATTACTTCGAAGGATGAAGTTGCACTTTTGCCACCCGTCAGCGGGGGTTGAATCTTGATTAGTATTACCAACAACCAACTAAGTTTGCAAGAGGTAATGCTTGAACTAGAGGACAATTCTGCAGGTGCGTTATCAGTTTTCATAGGCAATGTCCGTAATCGAGGGAGGTCTGGTAACGTATCGGAGATCTATTATGAGGCTTACAGTGAGATGGCAGAACAAGAAATGAGGGAAATTGAAAATGAAGCACAAACAAAATGGGGAATAAAAAAATTAGTTGCAATTCATAGGATCGGAAATATAAAAGTCGGTGAGAGCAGTATTATAATTGGGGTCTCTTCAGAGCATAGGCATGAAGCTTTTGAGGCATGCAAATATGTTATAAATAACGTGAAAACTCGGGTACCCATTTGGAAAAAGGAAATATCTAGAGAAAGTCAGAAATGGGCTGATGGGATTTTACTTGAATAAAGAAAAGAAGAGTGATAAAAAAAGTAAGGGTATGTTTGATGTTGGTGCAAAGCCAGATTCGTACAGAATCGCACGAGCAAAGGCGGTATTGAACATAGAAGCCAAAACGGCAGTATTGATTAGACAAGGAAAATCTCCCAAGGGCGATATAGTGGAGGCAGCGAAGATAGCAGCCACTTCGGGGGCTAAAAAAACATCAGACCTCATACCATACTGTCATCCAATACCTATAGATCACATTAAAGTTCAAGTATCAGTAAAATCCCGATCAATTGAAGTCGACGTAGAAGTTAAAAGTATTTGGAAAACAGGGGTAGAAATGGAAGCCCTAAGTGGAGCTTGTATTGGTGCATTGACGATATATGATATGCTAAAACCCATAGACGATACACTATTTATCTCATCTGTCAAGCTTGTTGAAAAGTCAGGAGGAATAGGCCAATTTGCAATTAAGAAGGGAAATAAGATCAGAGCAGGTGTGATCGTCGTTAGCGATTCAGTTGCAGCTGGAAAGCGGGCAGATAAATCCGGAAAATTCATCGTTACGAAACTAAAAGATAGAAGTATTGATGTAGTCAAATACCAAGTAGTACCTGACGATAGTTCTGTTATTGAGGAACTCTTAATGAAATATTCAGATGATCTCCATTTAAACTTGATATTGACAACTGGAGGAACTGGACTTGGCCTGAGGGACGTAACACCTGAAGCTACTAGAAACGTCTTAGAAAGGGAAATAAAGGGAATTGCCGAGGCGAGCAGGGCATATGGGCAGAGAAGAACACCCTTATCGATGCTGTCAAGAGGAGTTGCGGGAGTAAGAGGTAAAAGTCTAATAATCAATATTCCAGGAAGTTTAAACGCAGTATCAGAGTCCTTAGAATTCTTATTTCCGGGGCTAGAGCATGCCTTCAAGATGATGGAGGGACACGGCCATTAATGAGCAATTACTGATAATACTTGCCCCTGTTTTCTTTGCAATAAGTTTTATTTATTCTAGTGTTGGATTTGCAGGAGGAAGCAGCTATATTGCCATTCTAGTCCTTGTTGGGGTAAATCTATTCACGATCCCTCCCATTTCATTAGCTCTCAACATAGTTGTTGCTTCAATAGCGCTCTTCAATTATTTGAGAGCAGGTCACCTATCACTTCGTATATCTATTCCGTTACTTATCTCAGTACCATTTGCTTTTATTGGAGGTTCCACCATACTACCTGAAAAAACTCTCATACTAATCTTCGTAATAGCCCTTTTTTCAGCTTCGGCCATGCTACTATTAAGTGGCAACCAAATAAAAATAAGACAGGAGAAAATACGAAAATTAAACCTAAGTCTACCTAGGCTTTCATTAATTACGTTACCATTAGGTGCTATTTTAGGGACTGTTTCGGGCCTTGTTGGAATAGGTGGGGGGATCTGGTTATCACCAATCCTGATATTAACCGGCCTAGCAAATCCAAAGACAGCTGCGGCTTCAGCAAGCTTGTTTATACTCACAAATTCGGTTAGTGGACTTGTTGGCCATTCAATTACCAAGGAGGTTGATTTTGCACTGATTTTACCATTGGCCTTTGTCGTCCTTCTTGGGGGATTTCTAGGCTCCAGGTTGGGCGCCTTTAAATTGAGTCACGAAAAATTGATTTTTATTATAGGAATCATAGTGGCAGTTGCGGGGATTAATCTGGCAACTAGGTTGTTTAAATGATATATTTCTAAAACGGAAGGAATGATTTTTCTGAGAGGTAAGGAATCTCTATTGGGCCAAGTGATGAAAAAGACAGACCAGGAAATATGTTTATTTTTACTTTTTGTCCGCTTTTTAACTTGGTAAAGCGTTCGGGGACTAAAATAAAACCATTGCTCCCTGTTAGCACTGTTATGTCCGTAGTTTCCCCAGTTATAGGCTTTGCATGAAATTCACCTGATGCTGAACTCGTCATCTTCACATATACTATTTTGGTAAAGTTTTGAAATTTTTTTCGGGCGTTCCAATCTTCAGTAAGCTTTGCCGAAATAAATGGTTTATAAAAAGGATGCAGACCTAACATAAATCTAATGAGTGGTTGAGCAAATACAATAAACGCGTTCACAGCTCCTTGTATCGGTCCGGGAAGGATAATAATTGGTCTGCCGCGAAGTGCAGCGAGTCCCGTTACCCTTCCGCGATCAAGTTTTACCCCGTGCACCAGAATTCCTGGTTTTCCAATCTCACCTATTGAATCAGCAACAAGATCCCGCAATCCAACAGAAGATCCGCCCGTTGTTAAGATGATATCACTTTCAGATAACGCAAGTCTAATTTTGTTTTTTATCTTGTGAATATTATCAGGCGTAATTCCAAGATCTAGAGGAGTACCTCCTAATTTTTCAATTAAATTAGATATGACTCTGCTATTAGTATTTAGTATTTTTCCGTGCTTTATGTCAGTAATGTCTTCAGTAAGTTCATTGCCTGTAGGAATAATTGCAACTTTTGGTTTTTTAAAAATTTTTAGCCTTCGAATTCCAAGCATTGCGATTAATGCTAAATCCTGTGCCCTAAGAATGTGACTCTTGTTTAGTAACAAATCCTTGCGTGCGATTTCACTACCCTTATACGATACAAACGATCCTTTAGCCAACTCTCTTTGAACTGTAATTGTACTATTTTTAGAATCAAACTGTGTATATTCAACAGGAATAACTGTATCTCCAAAACGAGGTAGGTCTTCGCCAGTTGAGACTCTAATAGTTTGTCCTGTAAGCAGGATTTGGTTTTCCCTCTTGCCCTCTTTTCTCCTGGGCACTATCCTAAGTTTTATTGGTCTAGCTTGAGATATCCTGCTAATATCATTATATTTTACAACAAATCCGTCCATATGCGAACAGTTACTCGACGGAATATCATTATGTGAAACTATATCAGTCCATAAAACCCGTCCTACTGCCTGCTCAGCAGGAATTGATTCTGCCATTGGGCTGATATTTATTGCATTTATTAGTTTGGAATAGCTTGCCCTCACTGACGTATATTTTGAAGGTGTCCAATGCATTCCTATTGTATGATTCATTTAGTATTTAAGAGAGTACCGCTAAGAGAATTAATCGATTAAATCCAAGCTTATATCATATTCCGTTGGCCCGATCTTTTCTGTTAGGTCAGGTGCCGGCTTATTATTGATAATAAAATCGAATTTGAATGGTAGAGCAAGAGAATGTTCTGAAGCAACGAATATTTGGCAAAAGCATTTCTTGTACATTTCAGTGTTTCGTTACGCATTTAGATACTCTTTATATAATATGATTTGGTCATAACTACTACTTTTCGCAATGTCAAACCAAATGAGTATTAGCGTATTGGTAATAGCTATTGGTGTTGTTACTGTTCTGATAGCAGTAACATCAAAAGTCATCTTCAGTCAAGACCTATCAGTGAACAATACACAAGATGAATCTGCTGTCAACAATCAGACGATGATGATGATGCCAGGTGGCAATATGAGTTTTGGATCTTCGCTAGATAATGCTAGAATGCATTTAATGGAGGCAATCATGGATCTAAATGAAGGAAACATCAAGGGCGCAATTATGCAGTTAAATATGACGGATCAAGGAATTAAGATGCACGAAAAAGAGATGATGGACATGATGAAGATTATGAAACCGAATATGTCCTCCAATATATCGAAGACTCAAAATGAATCATCATAATTGTGGGAAAGATAGATTAGGTTGCTAAAGCAATCAATCAAAAAAATCTGCCTCTAACTGAAAACTTTCTATCAATCATACCATAGTTTATAGTAACATGAATCAAAAAAAACCTTAAATTGTTAAAATTCGATCGAAGTACGTGGCTAGGAATTCACACAGTTTCCTTGTTCCATTTGTTGCAGGTCTAGCGGCGGGAGCAGTTGCTGTTGCAGTGTCAATAATACTAAAAGATGCGAGTGGTGGATTGTTTCTCCCAGAAATTGCGTCTCAGGCATTGTTTTCAGTAACACCTGGAGAATTTGAATCACAGGCAGTTGAAAATTTTGGACCTCTTGCTAAATATTCTGCGTTTATTGGTTCAATTATTGCAAATATAGTAGCTTCTGGAATTATAGGAATTTTTCTTTACAAACTATTTGCTAGAGTGAAAAGAAGGGGATATCTTCTCGAGGCTTTACTATCATCTGCTTTGTCGTATATAATTTTCGTAATTATAGCGATTATACTGGTTACGCTGATTCAATCACGAAGTGGTATACAAGTCGTGCCACTATCCCTTATAGCTCTATCCCTTATTCCGTCCCAGCTTGCCTTTGGATTTGTGTTTTCATCATTCTTTCATGGTAGAGCAAAGGACAAATCAAGGAAAATACTCGAACCCAAGCCTGCTTCTGATAAAACAATTGATGCCATGGACATCAAAAATAGTAGAAGAGCATTTCTTCGCCTAATGGTAGCCTCAGCTGTAGCATTACCCATAATTTATCTTGGAGTTGATAGGCTACTTTCCAGACAAAATGAGGCACAAGAACTGGCATCGACTACTACCCCTAACCTGTTACCACAGGTTGGTCCTCCACCTAAGGGCTTCGAGGATCCAAATCTAGCACCACTTCTTGCGTCTGAAGTTACTCCAACATATTTGTTTTACAGGATTGATATCAATCCAATAGTTCCGCAAGTCGATTCAAAGTCTTGGAATCTTACAATAAAGGGGCTAGTCGAAAAACCATTGACTATTAACTATGCCCAGATGAAGTCAATGCCTCCAGTAGAAGAATATGTCACATTGGAATGCATAAGTAACAAGATCGGTGGCGACCTAATAAGTACCGCTCTTTGGAAGGGCGTACGTTTAAGCTATCTGCTTGATATGGCTGCAATTAAGCCAAACGTAAAATATGTCGTGTTTAGATGCGCCGACGGTTATGATGTTGGAATACCAATAGAGAGGTCCCAAATGGAAGGGACTATACTGGCTTATGATATGAATTATACACCTCTTACGCCGAAGCATGGTTTCCCCGTTAGGGCAATTGTACCAGGTCTCTACGGAATGATGAATCCAAAGTGGATAACAGAAATTGAATTAGTAGATAAGGTTTATGAGGGCTATTGGCAGCGACTAGGATGGGCAAATAACGCTGAGGACAAAACTGGTTCGTCCATATTAATTCCTGG
>DASTCR010000105.1:0-9821 GCA_035710925.1 Nitrososphaeraceae archaeon
ACCCGCGGAAATTGTGCTTCCGTTATCTGAGATAGATGCCGCCCAAGATAAATCAATGACGGACAAAAAAAGGGATGGCTACTATAGACAAGGTACAGCGCACCTGGGAAATTATGCTATTGTATTTTATTCTCTTAGCAACTGGAAAAAGATATTGCCTAGCCCAGCAAAAAGGTCTGATTAATATATCCGGTTTAAACACGTAATTCTATGTACCTCATTTTAGAAAACTTGTTACAAAAAGAAGAGATAGATACTCCTCGTACATATGAAATTTTTTTATATCCCTAACAGTCATTATCCCATTTGGAGAACATGCACTCACAGACGCTGGAGGGAAAAGAAGAAGCACGAACAAGATGGATCTTTCTTACGATTTTTTATTGTTGCGCAATAATCATGGCAGCTATTACTTTCTATTCTTTGTATGTTAGCATAGGCGAATATATTAAAACGGGGCGTGTTGTTATTGGCGAAGTTCTTGTGAATACGGAATTCCCCGCCCAGGGGCTATCAAAACTTGTTACCTATCTAATGATTGTATCAGTCGTAGGATGGTATTGTGTAACTAGACTCGGTGGAGAGAAAGTCAAAGATATCCCACCATCAATAAAATCTATTCTGCAGCTAATTGTTCTCGCTATAGCAGTAATTGCGCTCTACGAATTCATTTACAATTTCATTATTTGGAGTTCACTCATCACAGCTGATGCCATGAAAGGAATAATTAGACTTGACGATTTAAATTTACCATATCCAAATCCAGAGACACCATGGAACTTAGTATTTGCGACTAAGATGTCATTGTCGGCATTTCTTATTGCTGCGCACGGCTTTTACATAATGTCAAAGCCAAGCACGAAAAATACAAGTTTAAAATAAGATAGTATTACATATTAACACAGTTAGAGACAACAGCGTTAAATCAAAGTCTAAAATTCATGGAATTGTAATTTACAAAATGCATTACAAAACTATCCCGACCTGGCAAACTTTTCTATGATATTACATATACATTTTGTGGCATTATTCAAGAGATCTATTCTTGCAAATTCATTCGGTGAATGAATTTTTGCATATACATATGTGCTTCCTACTGATACACAAGGGCTTTTGAGAGTCTCAATAAATGGATGCATAGGCCCGGTGCCGGCCGAAGAGACATTCGTAATTATTGAACCGAAAATTTCTTTGACGGCATTCTGAATGATAGTTGCAAAAGGATCCGTAGCTGACACTCTAGCTGCTGCCTCTCCATGAATGAACCTGACAGCAACCTCATTTTCCTTAAACCCCTTTTTCTCCAAATGATTCTTGATACGTTCTAGCTGTCTTTCGGGAACCATGTCGGGTACCAGTCTAAAGTCAAGTTTGGCCATAGCTACAGCTGGAAGTACAGTCTTTGCACCTTCACCAATATAGCCAGACAGAAGACCTGCTATGTTACATGTAGAATCACCAGCTAAGGCCTTCCGAGTTTCGGTCCCGGCAATATTGTTTACAAATTTTTTAATCCCATATTCTTTTCTGAAATATTCTTCATTGAAAGGTTCCTGCTCAATAAGCGAAATATCCTGAGCTGAAAAATCTCTGACTTCGTTATACCAATCCTTCACCAAAATCCTTCCAGAATTATCACGCATACTATTCAATGCCCTAATTAGATTCCAAGCAGGATTTTCAATCAAAACAGCCAAGCTTGAGTGAGCATCTCTCGAAGGGCCCTTTGCTATGAGCTCGACATATAAAAGACCTTTCATTCCAAGACTTATAATCGGTCTGTTCATTTCGTCCACATATCCAAATTCCCAAATTATACCATCACATGCAAACAGATTCTTATACTGTTTAAGGTACTCCGAGATATGATTACTCCCAATCTCTTCTTCTCCTTCCACGACAAACTTTACGTTACACGGTACATCACCTGTCTTTCTTACAAGACACTCTACAGCCTTTATGCGTGTAATCAACTCACCCTTATCATCTGAGGCACCGCGGCCAAAGACATAATTCCCCTCCACGTCGCCACTATACGGGTCCTTGTCCCATAGCTCAATTGGATCCTCAGGTTGAACGTCGTAGTGATTATAAAATAAAATGGTCTTTCCGTTCGGATTTGTTTTAGATTTAACTTCTCCATATACTATGGGATTGGCCTTACTGTTAAAACCTGGACGAACATCACCAACGCCACGATCAAGATATAATATTTGAGAGTCAATTCCCGCGTCGCGCATAATACCTGCGACGAGAGAAGCGCATTCTGTAATTCCTTGGTTTTTTGCAGAAACACTTGGTTGTCTAATCAGCCTCTGAAGGTCTCGTATGAGGTTCTCCATTTCAGAATCCACTGCGCTGGCAATGATCTCGTTCAATAACTCAGAGCTTTACATTTTAGACTAAAAGGCTTTTCTTTCATCTTTTACATCATCCGTGAGGTAAGTCTAGGAGTATAAAGGCATTTATAAGTACTGTTGCTTACTTTTTCTATACATTTGGCAACAGGTACTTCCTCCTCTTCATCCTCTTTCCCCTCGACGTTTTCCTCCGCCCTTAACCCACCTCTATCGAAGAGCAATTTTCTCGATCCACAATCCATCGCTGTTATAGGGGCATCCGAAAAGCCAGGTGTCGGAAAGGCCATATTTTCCAATATCATTAATGGATATAAGGGAAAGATCTATCCTATCACACCGTCAAACCCCTCTGTTTTTGGATTTAAGGCTTACAAGAGCGTTCTTGAGGTTCCGGAAGAAATTGATCTTGCAGTTATCGCAACTCCGAACAAAATTGTCCCGGCAGTAATGGAGGAAGTAGGCAAGAAAAATATCAAGGGTGTAATTATTGTTTCGGCGGGATTCAAGGAAGCCGATGAGCAAGGAGCAAAATTAGAAAAGGAAATATCAACTATTGGTAAAAAATATGGCATCAGGATCATAGGTCCCAATTGTCTTGGCATCATGAGCCTATCACAGCATAATTTGATGAATGCAACCTTCCTGAAAATCACTCCTAAATTCGGTGGAATCGCTCTGGTTTCACAAAGCGGTGCGATATGTGCAGCCACAGTAGAGGATGCAATTGGCCAGGGAATTGGATTTTCAAAAGTAGTTAGCATGGGAAACAAAGTAGACATGGATGAAAATGATATCCTGGAATTGCTATCGGAAGATACGGACACTAAAGTGATCGTAATGTATCTAGAAGATATACATGACGGAAGACGATTTATGGAGATCGCCAAAAGGATAACTATACAAAATAAGAAACCAATTATTGTATTAAAGGCGGGTCGAACTCCGGAAGGAGCCAAGGCTGCAATGTCGCATACAGGCGCTTTAATGGGTTCTGATGAAATTTATGATTCATTGTTTGCCCAATCTGGGGTAATAAGGGTAGATACGATGCAGGATCTATTTGACCTTTCCACCGCTTTTTCAAAGCAACCTATACCTCCAGATAAAGGTGGAGTAGTAATAGTGTCAAATGCCGGGGGACCTGCAATCATTTCGACTGATGCTTGTTCCAAGTACAGGCTTAAAATGGCTGACTTATCTTTGTCTACAGAGGCAATTGCCGAAGTCATACCACCCCATGGATCAGCGAGAAATCCCGTAGATATAGTAGGTGACGCAGACTATGGTCGTTTTGAAAAAGTTCTAGCCATAGTACTCTCAAATCAAAATGTTGGGTCCGTCGTTACAATGTGTACACCATCTGCCACTCTGGATTACAATGAATTAGCACGAACAATTGTGAAAGCATCCAAGAATAGCGGAAAGACTATGTTAGCCGCACTGATGGGACTCGCCGAAGGAACTGAAAACAAACAAATTCTGTCTGATGGCAATATACCACACTTTATGTATGCAGAACCAGCGATTAAAACACTCAACGCGATGTACAGTTATAGGGATTGGTTAGGGTCAGCCAGAGCAAGTCCACGCGAGTTCAAGGTAGATAAACAAAGAGTAAAAGTGCTTTTTGATAATATCGCACAACAGGGTCGAAAGAATGTATTAGAGGAAGAAGGTTATGAAGTGCTTTCTTCATATGGGTTCTCTACACCCAGAAGCTTTCTTGGAACCACCGAGGAGGAGTGCACAAGAGCGGCTCGGGATGAAATCGGATATCCAGTTGTGATGAAAATTGTCTCCCCTGATATTATACATAAATCAGATGCAGGAGGAGTTAAAGTTGGGCTAAAAAATGATAACGAAGTCAGAGCAGCCTTTAACGAAATATCGAATAATGCCAAAAAATACAAATCAAATGCACAGATTAAAGGCGTACTTGTGCAGGAGATGATAACTTCTGCAAAAGAAATAATTCTAGGCTCAAAAACAGATCCTTTATTTGGGCCGCTGATTATGGTCGGTCTGGGAGGTATTTATGTCGAGATTCTTAAAGACGTCGTTTTCAGATTGGCACCTATTGACGAACATGAGGCTGAAAAAATGGTTGAATCCATAAGGGCAATTAAATTACTAAAAGGTATTAGAGGCGAACCCCCATCGGATCTAGCCGCAGTAGTGGATTGCTTACAGAGATTATCACAATTAATAATTGACTTTCCTGAAATTGAAGAATTTGACATAAATCCGCTCTTGGTTTTAGAGAGGGGAAAGGGTGTACGTGTGGCAGATGTTCGAATAGGGCTTAAAAAATGAATTTACTTGGGAATTATTTTTTCTATAGAGATAAAAACAGGAGTCATGTTCATCGTGACAATTTGTTTCCACACTCCTCACAAAAAGCTGCTTCTTCTTCATTTTGATGACCACATGATGAACATTTTCCTATGACGGAAGCAGTGTGAGAATCTCGAGAACGGGAATCGAGTGGTCCTTTACTGAGAAGTACGATGTCACCGATCTTTGAAATCTCGTTCCAGAGGATCTCTACTAGGGTTTCATCTACATCCTTTTTATTTCCAGGCTGGTTATCACTCTTTTCTCTGTTACTACCAACAGCTCGGTTGATCTTGACACTAATCTGCGTCTCCCCACTTCTCCTTGCTGATCTTCTTAACCCAATTTCCTGAACTTTTCCAATCAACAGGGCTTCGCTATCGTAGGCAGGCATTCCGACAAGGGATTGAATTGGTTGAAATGTTATATCTTCCTGCAATTTCTGCGAAGGAACTTTTTCAGACGCGTCGACTGAATCCCTACTAATTTTTGAAGATTCTTGCGAAGTAGAGTCTTGAGCTAATAAAGATTCGGACTGAGCCTTTTCCCCTTCAACAGTTTGCTGTCCTGTTTGGCTCACTACCCCTCTGGATCTATTGTCAGTACCACTTTTAGAAATGGTAGCCTGTTGACTATCTGCCTCATGTGGTGAAACCGATGATGAGTCAAATTTTCTGTACTGAGCAATAGTGCTATCGCATGTGGCACACTTGTATTCGCCTTTTTCTGCTAGAGTGACGCCTTCTCCAAGGTCCTCATTAGGACTCTCGAATTTAAGTGGAGGAGAGCCTTTGTATTCTTTTTCGCATTTGTTACAGTAGTACTTTGAAAATCTTTCCTCAGGTAGTCTGCCTACCCCTGCTAAAAATAGTTCAGGGCCACCAAGGTTGCCTCTTTTTTGTTCCTCATCTGTCACCTTTGCCAAAGCATAGCCTCCAGAACCACGTAGTTTCTTTTCACGTAGGCTAGGTTCTTCGCTCATCATGTTACAACATTGAATTTAATTAGAAGTTATTTAAAATATTCTGATGTAAAGGCTTAATGTTAAATCCAATGCTAGATCCAATATTTATTCTGCTGGGCTTAAACCGCCAATATGTTGCATCAATTAAGCCAGAGACAAATCCCCAAAAGTAAAGACAATAATTAGCTTACAGGCATTTGTTTCGCTAGTTTTTTCAAACTCATTGAACCTGATATGATCATATACTCTCGATATAATTATATTCGAGTAAATCATAGTTTGACCTGTCAAAAAGATTGCGGCAGAGTAAGGAAGTACATGAACGAAAATAGTCACTTTCATATCTTCCGTGGCTTTTGTAGGCTTACGCCAATCAAAGTGAAAGAATTTGAAGACATTTCAAGAATTAGGAATAGATGTTGAAACAACTAAAGCACTAAGGGAGCATGGCTACGAGGATCCCTTTCCTATTCAACAGGAAGCAATACCCCTAATGTTGAAAGGTTTAGACGTAATAGGACAGGCACACACCGGTACTGGCAAGACGGCAGCTTTTGCATTACCTATATTGACCAAAATAAAACGCAGAGGTCCAATACAGGCCCTTATACTCGTACCTACAAGGGAGCTGGCAGTGCAGGTTTCTGCCGAAATTAACAAGTTTGCCAAGTACACCGGCATTAGAACAGTATCCATTTACGGCGGCCAGAGTATAGGTATTCAATATGATCAATTGAGAAGAGGAGTTCAGATACTTGTTGCGACGCCTGGAAGGTTGATAGATCATATCAAACAAGGATCAATTGATTTAGAGAATGTGAAGTTTGTTGTCCTAGATGAGGCAGATAGGATGCTTGACATGGGTTTCATTGAAGATATCAAGTTTATTTTGTTTTATGTAAATGAAGATAGACAAACATGCCTGTTCTCTGCTACGATGCCACCAGAGATTTTAAGACTCGCACAGGAATATATGAAAGAGTTTGAAGAAGTCAGATTAAATGAAGAGGAATTAAGTCTCGACACAATTGACCAGTCATACCTAATAGTGTATGAAAAAGAAAAATTCAGGCATTTATGCGACCTTATCAGGATTAGAGATAAAAAACAGACAATCGTTTTTGCTGCCACTAAGCAAAGAACACATAGATTAGCTTCTGAATTGAAGCACGAGGGATTTAAAGCCATAACAATACATGGGGACCTCACCCAGAGGCAAAGAGACAACGCAATGTATCGATTTAAGAGAGGTGCTGAAGATATTTTGGTAGCAACCGATATTGCTGCACGAGGCATTGACGTCCCGGCTGTGGGTCATGTTATAAACTATGACATTCCTGAGGATCCGCTAATATATTTTCACAGAATAGGAAGAACGGCAAGGGCTGGCGCAACAGGTAAGGCCATATCACTGGTCTCACAAGATAGGATCGACGATTTCGGGCGAATCCTGAGGCAGACAAAGCATCCCATTCGAAAGCTTAATGAGGAAATGGGAGTTCAGGTTCCTACCGTCCAACGACATCACACACACTCACGTTCTTTTGGTCGCAGATATCAAGGGTATGAATATGGAAATCAGAATAGAGACCGATGGAGTAGAGGAACAAGATATCGAAAAGATGCAGGCAACAGATATAGACAAGCCAAACGTCATGACCGGAGTTACTCTAACAGGGGGCACTATAGTCACAGTGGTTATCGCAATAATCGGTTATAGAGTGTCGATACGATACATCAGTTGTATAATACATAGTTAAAATGTGTATGTTGAGGTGGCATGCCATGACCCAGCCATACCAAATGGAGAGAGTGTTTGTAAGAAACGATGCTTTCCCTTTATGGTGTATTCTTAAGTAGTTCTGATGATATATGAAACTTGTTTCCCAACCAAGTTTGAATGAATAATGATACTGTCTGAAGCTTGCTCCAAAATCATTCCAATATCTCTATTGCTAAAAGCCCTTTCCACACAATTTTAGCTAAGCACTTGCTGTAATCGTATCTAATTTTTTTAGCTTATGAAGTTAAATTGTAGGAATAAGACTGCACCTTGCAAGCAGGAGTCTAGAGAGGGTAGTATTATATGACCATTACAGCTCTAGTTGGGTTGTCTTTTAGCATAACTGCTATCAGATTAATGATGATTATTGAAAGGAGACAAAGTTTTACAAATACTTGTGAATCATATGGTGTCCCTTTAGAACTAGTTGCATGTAAGACGAGAAGGATGCGCAAGTTAGCTTTAATGAAATTGATGGCCAGAGTTCTCTCTAAAGTAAGCATGGCTATATTCTGTTTGCAAGGATTATATCCTGAGATTAGGTCTCCGCTGCCTGCTTGTTATTCTACTACAAGATAATACAATTATTATTTTAACAGCAAACAGATCCTCTGATATGAGACAAAAACCAATCGAAATCAGCGAAAACAATAACCGGCTGTCTCGATTGGTAGGTTGCCAGAGGATGCCGGAAGTGAAACCAGGAAAGAATTATTATTATATCATTACACCGTATCTTCCCAGCTCACCTTTTAAGTAAGTTCGCAAACTACAATCGTCGGTAACTATATATCCAAAAATTACAGATTATACTATATGCATTCAGTTAAATACGAGGATTCTTTTGTTAAAATCGCCAACCTGATTGGAGGAGAAGAATATCTTAAGGTTGCACGCGCCCTCTTAAATACCGAAGATGCTACTGACGAAGAAATCGCTAGTGCTACCGGTTTAAGAATCAACATTATAAGAAAAGTCCTTTATGACATGTTCGGTAAGGCACTTATAACCGGAATAAGAGTCAAAGACGAAAAAAAGGGTTGGTTTGTATATAGATGGCGGGCAAAACAAGATCAGGTCGACAACTTTATTGATAATCAAAAGAAGAAAATTCTTGACAGATTGCAAAAACGGTTAGAATACGAAGAATCTTCAGAATTCTATCACTGTGGAAACAAAGATTGCCCTCGAATTAAATTTGATTCGGCTGTAGAATTATTCTTCAAATGTAACAATTGTAAAGGTCCACTCAATATGGTAGACAATGCCAGAGTTAAGGAAGCTCTTCGCTTCAAGATAAATCAAATAACTGAGGATATATACCGTCAAGCAGAAAATAAAAGAATCGGCTAGTTATATTTCATCTTCAAATACTAACTAGTTTCGCAGTTTATAATACAAAACTAGTTCCCCATTAGTTTGCATCTGGACCTTCTGTAGCTGCAATTTTACTCCGCTAGAAATACTTGGATATCCCTCTCCTTCTACTAGCGTTGTCGCTTGCCGGCCACCAACTATCCTTGGTGCAATTGTTACAATTAGTTCATTCACAAGCCCTTGACTAAAAAAAGACCAATTTATTTCGCCTCCGCCTTCTACAAGAATTTTCTTTATACCCATTTTTTTAACAGTCGAGATTACCTTTTTCAGATTAACTGTTTTTTTCCCGGAAACAATAACCACTGCCCCCATCTTCTCGATTTTGCTTATCGTGTCTGTATGTGCTAATTCTGTGACAGCAACTATTGTCTTTACTTTAGAAGCGGTGCGTAGAACCTGCGAATCGAGTGGTATCTTCCCTGTACTATCAATTATTATTCTTACCGGATGTTTTCTCCTAACTTGTTTCGTGGCCAGTCTTACTGTAAGCCTTGGGTCATCAACAAGGACAGTCGATATACCAACGACTATTCCATCGACAGAAGCCCGCAATTCGTGAACCCTTGAGAGATCCTCTTCTGATGAGATCTCCGAATTTCCTAGGATTGTAGCAATCTTTCCGTCAACAGTCATTGCAGCGTTAACTGTTATTTGCATCAACTATTCCCACAATTCTGCCCCATCTGCCAGTCTTCCGTCTATCATTACTCCTTTGATGGAATCCGGACTGGCCCTGTGTATAATCGATACGTAGGGATTATGAATAGGGTACAAGTCAAGATATTTTTTATCAATAAATAACAAGTCAGCCGACCTGCCTTCTTCGATGCAGCCGGAATTGAGACCAAGAATGTGAGCAGCATTTACAGTACACATTTTCAATATTTCTTTAGCCTCTATAAAATTACCTCCAATGGCCCTTGAAGTCTTCCAAATATAGTCCATTTCTCTAAATATATCTGGAGAATTCAACATGACATTATCTGTTCCTATAGCTACC
>DASTCR010000106.1:0-8663 GCA_035710925.1 Nitrososphaeraceae archaeon
CTATCAAGGAAATAGTTCGGTATAATTTTTGAAAGATATTTTGCTTCTCTTATTGCAATCTGAGCCAACGGTGGATACAATTTTCCATTTTCGTGCTTTACTGCAGATATGTCACCTATTGAAAAGATATTTGGATATCTATCGATCTGACAGAACTCATTTACAATTATTTTGCCATCTTTGGTTTTTTCAACTTCCGGATTTATTGATAGATCATAACCTTTGACGCCTGCGGTCCAAATAGTGAGAGAGGAATGAATATTTGATCCTTGACTAACATTAATACTATTACTGCCATTTTCAACTCCGCTAACCGCAGTGCCAGTCATAATTGTTATTCCTTTTTCATTTAATACTTCGTTTACTTTTTTAACTAGACGATCATCCCATCCTGAAAGGATAGTTGGCAGTGCTTCTATAATCTTTATAGAAATGCTGTCAGTTTTTCCACTATCCTTTATAAGATCTGACAGCGCACCACCAAGGCTTACTCCTGTTGCTCCGCCTCCTACTATCACAATGTCGTGATTATTATTTGATTTGATAAACTCGCACACTTTGCCATAGATCAATGATGCATCAGCAACAGAGCGTAATGGTAAACTATTTTCTTTAGCTCCTTTAATATTGAAGTACTTTGTAGAAGCACCTAGACATATTATGAGAATATCATAATTAATTTCAGTCGATTCTAAAACAACCAGATTTTTATCTGGTCGTATTTGTTTTATAGTGGATTGAATGAATTTTGTATTCGTTCCATCTATTAATGTTAAAATTGGTATTTTTACTTCATTTGCTGTTCTAAAACCTGCGGCTACTAGATGAATCTCTTGTAGCAATTGATGATAAGGATTTCTATCAATAAGTATTACTTCTTCTGCTTTTCCCTTTGAATATCGAGAAATGTTAGTGGCTAAAAATATTCCTGCATAGCCTGCTCCAAGTATAACTATTCTTTTCTTAAATAGAGTCATCTTTTGGTCCTCTAATCTTTAGCATACATGAATTATTCTATTATTCTCGCGTTCTATATGGGCTGTGAGGGATATGACATTCAAAAATAATCGCGGATTCATATTATTAATAGTTAAAAAGAGTCGATAAAAAAATACTTCGTTTTACTCCAGCGCTATTTCTTTTGATCCCCATAGAGAAACCAATAAAGGGATTTGAAAAGATATCAGAATGTTATGAAATAATAGACAAAAAACAAACGTAATAACTTCAAATGTCATTTTGCATTTACATACTAAACACAAAAAATATAGAAGAAGCGTTATGGTTGATCCTTTCTCATTATTTGTTAACTAAAGTATGTATCGAACTTTTTCAGGAGATGTTCTAGAGTGAATCAACAAAATCTCTGAATTCATGAGCATGGACATCCTTAGTCTTTTCCCATACTCTCTTAAATTTCGGTATTGTCATTATTGTTTTCGCAAGACCTTTCCAACGAGACCAGATTTCTGCTTCTATCATATCTTTTTTGTTGAGGCGAAATAGAAATTCAAATAGGTCAATAAATGCTATTACGGTATAATATTCATCAGGATTATCTACTACTTTAAACCGGTCTGCAAAAATCGGACTTTCCTTTGCCATTTTGGTAAACGTCTCCGTGCTTTCTAACTTAAGCCTAGCATCCATTATTCTAGAATAAATTTGCTGTTCGCTTTGGGTTTTCAAATTTCTTATTTGCTGCTCACTTTGCAATTGCATATTTTTCCTTAAAGTTGAAAAATTTATCAGTGCCATAATAAAGAGGCCTGAAACTATTGCGACAGAAATGAGTGGTGCATATGTTAAAAATGAATCCATCTCATTTTGTAATGTATAGGATATGATATATCGTTTTTTATATGCCATATGTAGTCGGAATGGAGAAATGATATCCAACTAGAAATGTAATCATTGTAGGTATGAGATTGTTTGTAGCCCTGTTTATATGTAATAACCTTCCAATGTTGTCATCTTGAAATCTGCAAGAATTGTTAAACCAAAGGAATCATTAGAAGTACAAGAACTTGAAGCTCCAAGACCAAAAGGTTCACAGGTTCTTATCAAAGTCCAATCATCAGGTGTTTGTCATAGCGATATTCATTTATGGGAAGGAGGATATGAAGGAATTGCAGGACAATTTCTGAAAACTACCGACAGAGGAGTAAAGTATCCATTGACCCCTGGACATGAGGTAGCAGGAATAGTGGATAGTTTGGGAGAGGAAGCACAAGGGTTTACTCGAGACGAAAAAGTTCTTGTTTATCCTTGGATAGGTGAAGGGCTATGTCCTGCATGTAGGAGCGGTGAAGAAAATCTATGTGATAAACCTAGATCATTGGGTATCTATTTGGATGGAGGTTATGCAGAGTATGTGTTGGTACCAAGTTACAAGTATTTATTGAAAATGGATGATGAAATGGATACTGATGCAAGTGCGACATTATCATGTTCTGCGCTAACAGCATATGGAGCAGTAAAGAACGCCAATCTCAAACCATATGATAATGTTGTTATAGTTGGTGCAGGAGGGTTGGGACTGATGTCTATACAATTAGCAAAAGCAGTGACTGGCTCTAGAATAATCGCAATGGATTTAGATGATGAAAAATTAAAAGCTGCTAAAGAAAATGGTGCAGATAACACTATAAATTCAAAGAAAGAAGATCCAGTAAAATCAGTTATGGAGCTGACTGACAAAATCGGGGCAGATGCAGTAATTGACTTTGTCAATGCATCAAAGACTGTAGAAACAGATATGCAATTTTTAAGAAAAAGAGCCAAGTTAGTGCTGGTAGGACTATTTGGAGGTGAGCTAAAGTTAAGTTTAGTCAGTATGCCAACAAGAGCATACAGATTGATAGGCTCATATACTGGGACTCTAAGCGATATGACAGAATTGATATCGTTAGCTAAAAGGGGAGTAATCAAACCACTTGTTTCAAATCGATTTAAACTAAGTCAAGCAACAGAAGCGTTAACAATGTTAAAAGAAGGTAAAATTGTTGGTAGAGGTGTAATAAATCCTTGAGTAGTAATAATAAAACAATAAAGACAGTAAATCCTGCGACAGAAGAGATTATCCAAGAATATGAGGTAATGACTAAAGAGCAGATAAATGACAAAGTAAAGAAAGCACGAAATACGTTTCAAGATTGGAAAAAAGATGCAAGCAAGAGAACTGATCTTCTCCATGATTTTGCGAATGAATTAAGAAAAGATAAGGAGCACCTTGCCAGAACGGCCACAAAAGAAATGGGAAAGGCAATAAAAGAATCAAGATCAGAAGTAGAAAAATGCGCCTGGGCAATAGAATATTATGCAGACCACGGACAGATATTTTCAACTGGTGAGATTGTAAATACTGATGCTAGAAAAAGTATCATAACATTTCAACCACTAGGAGTAATAGGTAGCATAATGCCATGGAATTTTCCTTACTGGCAGGGTCTGAGATTTGCAGCGCCTTCATTAATGGTTGGAAATACCATCGTATTAAAACCAGCGAGTGCTACAATGCAATGTGGTATAGAAATTGAAAAAACCTTTGACAAAGCTGGAGTAACGCAAGGTGTTTTTCAAACACTAGTTGGAGATTCTAAGATTGCCGAGACATTAATAGATTCAAACGGTATTAATGCTATTACATTTACAGGAAGCGTTCCTGTTGGAGCTAAAGTTGCCCAAAGGGCGACATCCAAACTAAAGAAGACAGTTCTAGAGCTTGGAGGAAGTGATCCATTTATTGTGTGTGCAGATGCTGATATTGAAAAAGCATCAACCGGAGCGGTAAAGGGCCGTTTTATCAATTGCGGACAGAGCTGTATAGCATCAAAGAGGTTCATTGTAGTCAAAGAAGTCGTAGATGAATTTACTGAAAAATTTGTTCAAAAGACCGAACAGCTAAGAGTTGGAGACCCACTATCAGAAGAAACTGACGTGGGCCCCCTAGTTAATGCTAAAAGTCTTGAAAATATGGAAGGAATAGTCAACAGAACCGCCAAAACAGGGGCTGAACTACTTACAGGTGGAGAAAGAATTAATGGTAAAGGATATTTTTTCAAGCCTGCAATTTTCAAAAATGTATCCCCTGAAATGGAAATAGCACAAGAAGAAGTATTTGGTCCCGTGGCCCCTATTATCACAGCTAATGATGAAAAGCAGGCTTTAGAAATGGCTAATGACTCCAAATTTGGTCTTGGAGCAAGCATCTGGACTCAGGATTTAGAAAAGGCAGAAAGACTGTCGTCAATGGTAGATTCTGGAATAGTCACAGTGAATAACGTCGTAGTTTCAGACCCCCGTGTTCCATTTGGTGGTATAAAGAATAGTGGATTTGGCCGCGAACTGTCTAGGTATGGAATGCTTGAGTTTGTTAACATAAAATCCGTCAGGTTCTACGATCAATTAGTTCACAATCATCACGTAGAGTGACAGTAAGTAAGCATGACATGGAGGGGTAAGAAGTTAGTCTATGTCTGATACCACGGAAAACGTCTTAATACTTCAAGGTGGCGGATCTTTAGGTGCCTTTGGTTGCGGAGTATTCAAGGCACTTGCAAAAAATAATATAAAAATTGACATAATAGCTGGTACATCAATTGGTGGGCTAAACGGTTCTATCATTGCAGGCAGCAAGGAGGACTATCCTGAAAAGGCGCTGGAGGAGTACTGGCTGGAAATAGCTGAGAGTGGTGCAAACTTAAATTCTCCTTTTATGGGATGGTTGGATGGATCTCCGACATCAACACTAAACCCCATTCCAGTACCATCGCTGCCACCACTACCAACAACAGACCATTCAGCACTTACACATATCTTACAAGCAAAGTCCACAATATCATTTTATCTTTCAGCAATTTATGGAAATAAAAAAATCTTTATACCGAGATGGAATCCTGAATTTGCATTTACAGATCCACAATATTTTACACCAAATAAATGGACTTACATGTATGATCACTCACCTTTAGTACAGACCGCTGAAAAGTATATTGATTTTGACAAATTAAGACCCAAGGGTAAACCTAACTCTCGTTTGATAATAACTGCAGTTAATGTATTGACTGCAGAGCCACTAATGTTTGATAGTGCCAAGCAACAAATAACTTCAAAGCACATATTAGCTGCAACTGGATATCCATCATACTATTTTCAATGGATAGAGGTTGAAAAAGGAGTATATGCTTGGGATGGCAGCTTGCTAAGTAATACTCCATTAAGAGAGGTCATAGACGCCTCTCCAGTAAAAGACAAGCGGGTTTTCCTTGTAGAAAATTATCCCAAAAAAAGCGATACATTGCCAGATAGCTTATCAGAGGTTCAGCACAGAGCGAGAGATATCATGTTTAGCGATAAGACTGTGCATAGTGTTAAGATGTCCAAAGCATTCACTTACTACCTCAGACTCATAAATGATCTTTACATGATGTTAGAGGAACATTTTGATTCAAATGCAAAAGAAGAAAGAAAGAAATTTGAAAAAATCCGTGCAAGATATAAAAAAGTCTCAGAACGACATGGGGCAGAAATAAGGGGCGTATATTACATAACTAGGAGCGAGCCGTTTCCGTCACTTTATGAGAATGCGGATTTTTCAGTAGATACAATAAAGGCTTCAATTAGGGATGGAGAATTAAAGACCAATCAGAAACTAAAAGATATAAAAAAGAGCTAATTTACCTGCACCTATCTATATAGGATTTTTGTGCTATTGCAGTTTGCTAGTAGAGGATGGTATCGGATACATTATTACGTATGGTGAAACTCCTGATAAATTTGATGGTTCACTGTCAATTTTACAAAGCGTAATGGACTCATTTAGGTTTGAATAAAATGATTACTACCCCCATACTCATATTATAGTGTCCTTCCAGTAACACAGTTCTTCATCGTTTACATTAAGCTACTACTTTCTCAGGGTAGAAGCGCTTGATATTACTGCTAATCTCGCCGAGGCAGTCTTCAACCGCAAAATGTCCTGAATTAAGCCTGTGAATCTCGGCGTTAGGTAGATCCTTCAAGTAGGCCTCACCGCCTTCTCGAGTAAAGAATAAGTCATTCTGTCCCCAAAAGATCAATGCAGGTGGTTGATGTTCTCGAAGGAATTTTTGCCAGAGTGGATACATTGCTACATTCGTGCGGTAATCATAAAACAAATCCAACTGTACGCGCTGTGCGTGTGGTCGTTCCGTGAACCTATAATCCATGTTCCAATTATCCGGATTGATGGCTTCAGGATCTATGTGTCCATATAGATATATTTGTCTAATTGTATCAAATTGTAAAAACTGATAAAGTGGGGCTTGAGTTTCAGAAGTGCGGTTTTTCCAAAATGCACGCAGGCCATCCCATGCACTATTAAAGCCAATTTCATAGGCGTTTGCGTTCTGTATCACTAGCCATTCAATCCACTCAGTGTTTCGAGTCATTATTCGGAAGCCAACCGGCCCTCCATAGTCGTACATATAAAGTCCAAAGTGCGTAAAACCTATTGTCTTTAAGAAATCTTCAATTACCTCAGAGAGTCGATCGAAGGTATAATTGAACTTGTCTGGATCTGGTAAATCTGAGTTCCCAAAACCAGGATAATCAGGTGCGACGACGTGGAAATGATCTGCTAGTGTAAACATAAGATTACGGTACTGGTGAGAAGAAGAAGGAAAGCCGTGAAGCAATACGATCTTCGGATTTGCTGGGTCACCGGCTTCCCTGTAGAAAATGGATAAGCCATCGATCGTTACCATCTTGTGGAGCGTCCTTGTATTGTCTACTTTTTGATTTGATACTAGTTTATTCATGCCTAACGAAGATCTGAATTTGTATTTATCCATTAGGTCTTACCAGTACCTTACTGTAAGTCAGTTGATCTAATTGCTGAAGAACGCTTGATTATGAGGTCATGATACTCGGAAAAGCGATCTTCGAGATTTTCTGGTACTGCTTTGTAAAGACACAGAACAGTAATGGGGAGTTCAAATCCCTTTATTGCCTCATTACTTGTATTTTCGAGTTGGAGAGCGTCCTCATATCTTCCCTGTTCAATTAATTTAGTTGGCAAAGTAGCCAAAACATTTATCCCGTCTTTTGATTTACCTTTTGCCAGTTGCCCAATATCGCGGATACTTTTAAGACTGGGTATAGCAGAAAAGCTGCCATCGTTATAGAAACCTTCATCGGCTGGGATTATCATTATATCTTGTGAATTCAATAGGAGATTTGCATTTTCGACGATGTCAATTGACTCTATGAATTTCTGTTGCTCCTTTGTAAAGATGAGAAAAACATTAATCTGATTACGATCAATTCCCCGTTTTACATATGCGTTAACGATCTCCCTAAATTGTGACTCATTATTGTATGTAAAAACGACATGGTCACGGTCATGCATTTCTAAAATAACATCAGCTACATGGTCCATCTTATTGTATAACGTTTCTTGCTCATCGAGGAATTGATTTATAACGTGTCTTAGGAGCTCCGGCTTACTTGACATACCCATACTCTTGGCCCTAGGCGTTTGTAGGAATTGGTCCAATCTCTTGATTAAAAGTTTTGGAAAGTGGACGTAATACCAATCCTTTCGCCCCATAATATAAGTAGTCGCCATATGTTATTATAGTATTGTCTTGGCTGTACAATGCTTGAATTAAAAGAGATACTACTCACTAAAATAAAACAAACAAGGAGCTGTCTTTTTTTCATGAGTTCTTCACGATAATATCGCTAGATGCCGTCAGAAAACATACTTTGATGCCAGAATCTATCTTCTTTAACCGATCTTATAACTCAAAGCCAATCAATTGTTATTGTTCTAACTCTGCGTTTATCTTTCTTATCAAGTCCCTGGTTTTAACTGGCTTTTGGATATAACATTCTATTTCTATTGTTGGAAAAGAGTCTCTTAGAGCTTCATAGTTCGTATAAGTTGCAGTCATAAAGCAAACCTTAACCCTGCTATCTAATTTTTTCATTTCATCGTATAGTTCATGCCCATACATCCTTGGCATTCTGAAGTCAAGGAGAACCAAATCGTATAGTCCAGGTTTAAAAGATGACAATGCAAGCTTGGGGTCATTGAATGTGTCGACTTGAAATAAGCCACTATCTTCTAATGCCATCTTGACCGCTAAAGTTGTATCAGGGTCATCATCTACCGCCAAAATCCTTCTTTTACCATCACTATTTTCATTTTGGCTAGTCAATGAGTTCTTAGTATACAACACATTCGACAAAAAAAAGCTTTATTGCTTGTCTTTCATACATACTTTTTGACAGCGTAGAGAGGACAGTAAGGATTGGTCGTCATCTACTTTTCTGCTTGTTATTGTTGGATAATGATAACAGTAGCGTCTCTGTCGCCTATATTTTTGACGATATATCTAGGTTTCTACCTAAACTCCTGTTGAGTCTCCTGCAGTTTCTCATTCTATTAGGCAGGTTGTGCTAGAAATTAACTACTTCAGGCTTGTTTTGAGGTGAATTCTCCTGTATCTTAAACGTTGCATTTTCTATTTCAACATCTCCATCTACTGCTACAAGACAAGCAAGAAATTTGTCGCCTACTTTTATGGGATTTCCTTCGAAAGTAAATGTAGCTTTGAGTTTATCTTCGGGCGCTACATATTTGAGCCTCTTTGTTTGGACTTTGTTTGGATTAAGAA
>DASTCR010000107.1:0-3154 GCA_035710925.1 Nitrososphaeraceae archaeon
CAATACTCAAAACAAGAAAGCTAGCTAAAAAGGTGATTCTGCAAAAGCTTATTGTGTATAAATAACTATAGTATAGAAGTGAGCGAGAACACACGTCCCCCTGAAAATCCACCGGAAAAGGATGAAGATGACAAAGTTAAGTTCCAAGAATATATTCTTCCGCTCTTTATGGACTTTGCTAAAAATAACAAAATAGATCCAATGGTGTGCTACGAGGTTGCTCATGAACTTGAGCTAAGTTTGATAGAAGATTGTTTGTCAAAAGGTTTCAACAAAGCAGAGATCGAGGTACACAAACATATAGCAGAAATGGATTGGAAAACGCGAAAGAAAGAGATGATGGGAGATAAGGGAAAATGAGATTATGACACATTCAACTTTTTTGGAGACCATCTAGTCTAGACTGAGCAAATTTAAATGCTGTCTTAGAATATACTAATATATACTAATATAAAGTGACATAAAGTGACATTCAAAGGTCTTCAAAACTGGTTCAATCGCAATCAGAATTAACAAAATCACCGTAAATAATACGGAAGTTAATATACGCTAAAGAGGAAAGAGGATGATAAAAAATCTCACGAACCGATTCTTCAATTTAAATTTGTATATTGTGTGTAACATATTGGTCAAAACCTCGGTCTCCATACCGCAATCTGAAATAGTAATAAATGGCACCTATAGCAAAATTATCTAATGTTAAATAAATCCAGAATAACTATAGCAAGTATTGTATCAGCGACAATGGTTGTAATATTTACAGCCTTGATGCTGTCATCCAATGGCTTGACAAGTTTGGTATTCGCGCAGGGGCCTCCGACAATTACAATAAACCTTACGGGTAGTGAAGAAGTACCTCCAGTTCAAACTGAGGCAACTGGTGTAGCTGAATTCATACCATTGGGAATGGATTCTATAGCGTATAGCGTGAATGCTACAAATATAGAAGGCGTTACGGCTGGACATATACATCTTGGTGCAAAAGGCGAAAATGGGCCCATTGTGGTTACCTTATTCAAATATGATACGCCGATGAACGAGGTGTCAGAAAATGGTACAATCACCGCTGATAAACTCGAAGGACCAATGGTTGGAAAGCAAATATTTGATCTAGCAACTGCTGGCGCCAATGGCACACTTTATGTTAATGTTCACACAGAACAGAATCCCAATGGTGAAATCCGCGGACAAGGTGGAAGCCCACCAGCTGAGTAGAAGAGTAGGATTTACGTATAATCCCTATACTTATTTTTGAGGTAATTGATAGAAATTCACTTAGTCTGTCTAAATTTTCTCAAAAGAACCAATAGTTAGTTTTACTGCTCAGAAATCAATGTTTCTTCAAATCCTTTATTCCATTTCTTAGTGTTACTTCTGTTATACCAGCATTTTTTGAGATGATACCCTGGGTTACACTTTCATGATTCTCTAAACTGGCTAAATAAAGTACTGTTGCTGCAAGTCCCATTGGGTCTTTGCCCGCAGACTTCTCTTCTGCAATGATATTGTTCAACATTTTTGCTGCATGATATTTTGTGATCTCATTTAATCCTACTTTGCTTGCTATTTTTGAAATGCATTTAATAGGATCAACGTTTGGAATTTTAAGGTCTAGTTTAAAATAGAGCAATCTATAATCTCGAGATATTTCCTTAACTTTATTATTTGTAATAGAGGCTATTTCTTTGAGTGTTCTTGGTGCTCCAATCTCCCTGCAAGCAATATATGCGGCAGCCGATAACATACCAGAAATAGTTCGGCCACGTATGAGTCGTTTTTGCTGAGCTTTTCTGTAGAGGTAAGCAGTTTTCTCTACTGCTGCATATGATAATTGAAGTTTATCCTTTAATATATCAAGCTCTACAAATGCTTGCCGTAAGCTCCTGTCCTGAGCTGTAACAAACTGAGTTTTATAGTCCCATTTTCTTATTCTCTGCATTTTAGAATGCATTGCTGAATCAATTCTAGTTCCAGCTGCATCTCTATTTGACTGTCCGATGATAGTATAAAGCCCTCTGTCATGCCGAGCAAGAGAATTAGGAGCTCCGGTTCTTGTTTTAGTGTTTATTTCTTCTGCTGAAAAAATATGCCATTCTTGACCTGTTTCTTCAATTCGTTCCGTTATCACTATACCGCATTTGCTGCAAATTATCTCGCCAGATTCTATATCGGTTATTGCAATACTATTATTCTTACATGTAGGACATTTTGTAGTTATTTGTTTTGGTTGTAATTGAGCTGTTTTTGCTGGAGTAGAAGAAGGAGTATTTTGCATTTTTGTTTAATCCTCTTGTACTAATAGGATTATGGACGTGCTTGAAGCTGTAGTGGGACTTCAAAACGTCTTCCATATCTATTAATTGTCATTGAAACCCTATCACTTACGTGTTTTTTGCGAACTTGCGATGAGACTTGAGAAGGATCGTTAATTCTATTACCGTCAATTTCCTCAATTATGTCTCCTTTCCTTATTCCTGCGTCATCTGCTGGACTATATGGTTCTACCTGTGCTATTAAAGCACCTTCCGTCACAGGTAGCTGATAATAGTGTGCTAGCTGTCTTGTTATTTTTATAGAGGCTATTCCAATCCACGGTCTATTAGTAACACGCCCATTTTCTATGAGCTCACTCATTATTGACTTGGCCATGTTAATAGGTACTGCAAATCCAATCCCGTGAGCATACGGCATTTTGGCGGTATTAATGGCTATTACCTCACCTTTTGTATTAACAAGAGGGCCTCCAGAATTGCCAGGATTTATTGCCGCATCGGTTTGAATCAATTCAAGTACGCCATTTTCAAATTGCAGATTTCTTTTAAGTGAACTTATAATTCCTGCTGTTACTGTAGGTCCTCCTGTTAAGCCAAATGGATTGCCTATTGCAATAACTACTTGTCCTATTCTCAGATCATCAGAATTTCCTAGGTGAGCATAAGGAAGCACATCACCCTCATCATTAGAGATACCTTCTGCCCTAACTACTGCTAGATCTGTAATTTCATCCTTCCCTATTACCTTTCCATTTAGCATCCTTCCATCAGCAAGTGTAATCCTTAATCGTTTTGCATCATCAATTACATGGTTGTTAGTAAGAATATATCCATTCTTGTCTATTATTATCCCTGAACCAACACCTTCTACTGGGAATATA
>DASTCR010000108.1:0-2270 GCA_035710925.1 Nitrososphaeraceae archaeon
GCCCGTCGGGATTAGAAGTGATATCACTGCTTAGAGCAGATTCTAGCTTAGAAATAGCCTTCGTAAAATAAAAACTTTATTGGCATGGCTTGTCAAGAGTTTATTTGGTTATCGTTAAAATTTAGAAACTTATTTGACAACACGTGTTTTGTAATAATTGCATATTGGTTATTGCGAAGAGCGCGTTATTGCTCGGTTTCGCGGCTATTGCCTTTTCCTAAGTGAAGAAGACAAATTAAAATAGACTGGCATGCTAGTAGTAGATAGTTTCGTAAGCATTAATTAAAATAAAAACTGTTACCAAAGGCATAACCGAGTTGGTAAAATTCAATCAAAATCATGACCAGTGCGTGCGACCTTTTCTTGTTTATGCGATGGTTATTTTTGTTGCAATTACGATGTCCTTTAATGTTGCTGCTGGCGCTACTGGAACAGCTCCATTTCTACTGCAGCAGGCATGGGCGCAAATTCAATCTAGCAATGATGGAGCAATAATGGGAGCTGATGAGGGAAGCAATAATAATAACAACACCAGCAGCCTTACATTCAAAGAACTCTTTGCAAGAGCCAAGGATTCTGTGGTTCAGGTTACAGTCCGTGGAACACCTTTAGCCTTTGTAAATAATTCCGCACTTGCCATAGGCTCAGGATTTGTTTTCGACAGGCAGGGTCATATTGTAACAAATAATCATGTCATATACGGCGGCACTAATGTTACTGTCACATTTTCAAATGGGACAATCTACACAGCAGAAGTTGTCGGCGCTGACATGTTCTCAGACATTGCGGTGCTAAAAGTCGTTACCAAAGAAGAAGAGACCGCACAGGGCGTGAGCAAAGGATTCATCCCACTCCAGCTTGGAAATTCTTCAATGCTTGCAATAGGTGACGAAGTAGCAGCTATTGGAAATCCCTTCGGTCTGACCGGATCCATGACTACAGGCGTTGTCAGCGGTCTAGGAAGACTTATTCCTATTCAGACTACAAATATTACCACAACACCTGAAGCCAGAGCGTTCTCAATTCCCAATATAATTCAAACAGATGCGGCAATCAACCCAGGTAATTCTGGTGGGCCTCTGTTAAATATGAACGGTGAAGTAGTAGGATTGAACACAGCAATTCTTTCGTCAGGACAGTTTTTCTCAGGAATAGGATTTTCAATTCCCTCTGACACTCTTCGAATAATCGTCCCTGCCCTGATTGCAAATGGGACATATCTACACCCATGGGTAGGCGTCGGGGGAACTGATATTACACCTGAAATAGCATTGGCACTTGGCCTAGAAGAAGCAAGAGGGTTTCTGGTTACGGATATAACACCTGGCAGTCCTGCAGACAAGTCCGGAATACGCGGCGGAGACATGCCTATTACTAACATCACTGGGTTTGAGGAGCTACGGCTTGGTGGGGATATAATCATGAATGTAGACGATCAGAGAGTAAACAAGACAGATGATTTACTCTCCTACATTGAAACAAACAAGCAAGTCGGAGATACAGTGACTATGACTATTCTAAGAGATGGTAACTTGATCGAGATCGACCTTGTGCTTGGATCCAGGCCGATAGGCTAACTAAAGCTCGACATCAAATATTTTATTAGCGTTAAAGGCTCTATATATAGAGCACATCAAAAAATCCAATGTTTTCTTAAAATTTGGCTGCCTTTAGCATATGTTGCACTCCACATTTACAATGTTAATAAATGCCTCTAATCGCTTCAAATATCGCCTTGTCTGCCGCTTCAAAAAATGTTTCGCCAGCTTCTGTAGGAATCTTGGCATGAATTATGAATCTCATAATTTTTTCAATGCTGCACTATCTGTTGCATTTAAAAGAAGTATTCCTGCTAGCAGAAGAAAAAACGTGATCTTCAAAAGACTTGATTAGTTGTTTTAGTTGTTATTTCTTGTGTTTCTTTTTCTTACTCCTCTTCCAGTTGTTCTTTATCCTCATTGTAATCGGCTTCCTTAGATCCTTTAATAATTTCGTTTTATGAAGACTTCAGTTTCTCTTTGCTATTTTTGTATAAACTTATAAGAATTACTTTTTACAAAACCGTTGTATGTCTAAGAAAATGACACCTGAAGAAGTACTCAATTCAGTAGTCGAAGGCATCAATACAGGGAATCTAGATTCTCTCATGATGTTCTATGAAACTGATGCATGTTTTGCCTCTCAACCAGGACAACTTGCTAAAAGTCCAGAAACTATACGCCAAAGCCTACGTAGTTTCATTGACATGAATGGCAAGTTGGACCTCAAAG
>DASTCR010000109.1:0-4738 GCA_035710925.1 Nitrososphaeraceae archaeon
GACAGTACATGGGCACAACAGCAACAGCAACTGCCACTAACGGGATTTAATAAGACTTCAGATATGTCAGAGTATGCCGAGATACCAAAAGTTAATGGTTCGGTAAATGTTAGAGATGGAATAAAGAGTTTCTTGGTAGAGAACACAAAAGTTCCATTTATAACAGGTGCACAAACCGCACAGGACCAGATAGCTAATGGAACAGTATTAGGAGGTCATATAGGCATGACCCAGGGCTATTTAACATACACCTACCTTGTAGTCAGTCCAACCAACGACACGGCGCACAAAGTGATTGTTGATGCTGGAAATGGCCAGGTGATACACACATCAGAAGGTAAACAATTAGGATCGGTAGCTAGGTCAATGTTTGGATCTTTTGGAGAGGGAATAGGACATGAAAGATTAGGTGGTATTAGCGGATTCGGACCATTTGGTCATGGCTTTGGACCATTTCACAATAATGGAGGATTGGGAGGATTTTGGCATAATAAGTAAAGTTGGATTCCCTCCAAGGCATAAAAGTACCAACTGGACTGAATAAGTAGCCACAAATAGAGATATCCATTTATTATTTTTACTTTTTGTTTATTATTTTAAAACCAAGAATAACAGGCAAAAACAGTGTATGGTTACGTGTAAGAATATACAAGATTGAAATAGAAGTGTAAAAATAGAGCAACTCTAATCCGCTGCTCATACACCATACAAATGTTGATATGATACAAATAATCATCATCATCTATTACTAGTCAAATGTGCTCAATACATAATCTGATTAACCAAATTGAGTCTTTTTTATTCCACAATATGAATGAAATAGATACTAGATTTTGACGAGGCTCTGATCTTGAAGCTCTTCATAACTATTATGGCAATTGAGATATATGGTTCATGAATATCGAGACAGAATTTACATAAGGAAAGATATATTATTGAAACTTTATGAATACGGCAATCTCAACCAAACTAAACTTATGAGCTATTGTGGCCTAAACAATGTTAAACATAAAGAAATTTTAGACGACATGGTGAAAAAAGAAATGATAAATAAGATGGAAGAAGCATGGGGGAGTAAAACTATAATAAACTACAAAATCTCAGAAAAAGGAATGGAAATACTCAAAGAAGTTCTAGAGCCATACGAGTCGCTGTTTCCAAGAAATGAGCCTGAAAAATAAGGCAGTCATAATAGATAATGATAATTACTATGTCACGCAACAAGGTTACTATATATCTTGATAATATAATGGGGGAATAATACTTTGTGACAACCAAAAACAATAAAGACGGAGACAGTAATGATATCAAACCCAGAGATAATATATTTCAGATAATGGATGGAATAATCGCCCAACTTAACAGGACTAAAAAGATGTTTATCATAATGATTCTAACTCTTATGATAATTCCTCCAGTCGCATTTGCAGTTACTTTTGCGCTACTTGGTCCACCATTCCTCTTTGATACTGGCGGTCGAGGAGGAGGCTCGCCTGACGGCTTTGGTCCCCCTCCCCAGATTGCTGTAGCACGTATTGTTCCAATATTAGTCTCTCTAGTATGGCTAGGAATAGGAATAAGGCAATGGTTCGTGCTTTCAAAATGGAGTAAAAAGTATGAGCGCTATAAAGAATTACAGAAGATGGTTGACGAGAAGTTAGAAGATGTCACCGACAATAAAGCTAAAGATTAATATCAATAGTGATAACGACACCGTCAACACATAAGATACAAAATATATATGACTAATTTGTTAGACAAGTAATATAATCCCAGTCAGGTGTACATTAAAGTATAGGCATATTTTTTTAATCTTCGAATTGTAATGCGTCACTATTTCTTATCATACTTATAAATCGTTTTAATGTGTTTTCAGCAGACTCGCAAGAAACATTTTGACTGGTGTATTTACAAGATTCGGGACTATTGAAACTATTCTCCCAATCGATTTTTACCTGGTTTATTCGCTTTCCCCTAAATAACCCTACAATTATCTCCTTCATCACTTGCATAAGAGCTCTTCTTGCGCCATATGCACCGCTTCTGTTAATTAACCAGAACATCTTGGTAGCATCAAAGTTGGCAGGAAAAACTATGCTTTTGGCCTCCCTGGCCTCGTTTGAGTAGTAATGTCCTGCTACGCGTATCCAACCGCGAGAAAGAGCTTTTGCTGTTTTAGCAAACCTTGTACAAGACGAACATTTGTCATCATAAATGAGCAAAGGTCTTGAAAACATTTGCGAAACTCTCATTCACTATTACTTATTATTGGTTAGTAGTGTTCTTAAAGCTTTGGCGATCCAAATAATCCTAGGAGAGCAATTTTCAGAAAAAGGCATTTCTGATTTAGATTATAGATTATAATTATTTAACGCTTCATGGTTTATCGTAACATATAATATATTGGCAACTTTGACAATTACGTTTATTCAGAATGACTTACAAAATGGGTCGATTCTTTATTGCCCACCAATTGTTCTAACAATGGCAAATCCTACAATAAATCCTACAACCGCGCCGAATGTCGGTAGCCATTTCTTTTCCTTATGAGCTTTGGGAATCATATCATAATGAAGCATGTAAAAAATACCACCAGCAGATAATGCAAGTATTATGGCAATAGTGTCTTTCATACCCGTTAAATAAAATAGACCTACTAATCCCAAAAATATTGGCACAACAGAAACCATTCCAACAGCGGCTAGTGCCTTCCTGGGATTATTGCTAAAAGCAGTTTTCCCTGTCATCATTTCCCGATAAGATGCAATTCCTTCAGGAACATTCTGAATACCTATTAGAAGGGCTAAAGCAAGAGCTGGACCAGAAGCAATAGCAGCTCCTATAGCAAGGGATTCAGGAATCACGTCTAAACCTATGCCAAGAAGAATACCAGCCCCTCCTCCTTTCTTTTCTGCTATTATATCTGCAATCGTAAATATTATCGCTCCTACCAGAAATGCTATTAGCGTTACTGTAATGCCAACATTCTTTTCTGCCTCAATCACCATTTCAAATACTGCCGCCGAGAAAAGTATGCCGGCCCCAAAAGCAGTAAGCGTAAGTATATGTTGTTCTGCAAACCTTACGTGTTTTGCGATATAAACACCGAGAAATGAAGTACCGCCTGCAAACGCAGTTATCGCAATTACTTTGAGGATGTCTATTGAACCGAAGGCCTCAGCAGCCATTTTCTATATTTAGAAACAGATATGATATTAAGAGTTAGAGAACCAGATTCACTAACATCCGCGGTTGGCCATAACAACGTGACATAATAATCAAAGTCGCAACAAGGAAGACTCAACCAGGATGGATGACATACAGGCTAAGACTAAGGACGCGGGCAGCGTATCGAATGCCTAAAGAATTAAACAAAACCCGAGATACAAAAAAGTTTTATGACAAGATTCTATTACTATTCTATCCCATTCTATTGCTATTATGTTGAGTTTATCTTCCTGTTTATTTCCATTACAAGATCGTCTATCGGTATTGGTTTTTGGAGAAACAGATCCTTATTCAAAGAATAATGTTCTGCTCTCCTAAATTCTTCGTGATACATTTCACTTGCCGTAAGAAAACACGCTTTGATATCAGGATCTATTTTCTTTAACCGTTCATATAGGTCAAAGCCATCTATATCTGGCATTACAATGTCTATCAAAACAAGATCATAAAAGTTGGGTTTAAAACTCTTCAAAGCCAATGATGGATCATTGAATGTATCAACATTAAAACCGCCGTCTTCTAGCCCTATTTGAAGGGTTATAGTAATATCTTTCTCATTATCGACTATCATGATTCTCCTTTTAGAACTTTGGTTAGCCAATGCTTTTCAAAATTATTGTTCGCCAAAGGAATTGCCTATGATTTCCCTTGATGCATTTTTTGCCATTTCTGTCGCACTGTTAGTTGCATTTTCTATTAGTGATGTAATTCCTATCTTGTCTGCCCCTCTTTTAACTCCTGCGAAGAAATTATCCCAACCAAGCCCCAACACCGCTAGAATTACTATTGCGACTATTATCCATGTAAGGATTCCCATACTTCATTGCACTATGGTAAGACCAATATTATCCACTTGACAGTCGATCCTAAATAAGTGTGGTTATCCCTTGTTCTCTCTCTAATTGCTCCAATCTTTCGCCGCTACCGGCACTCTTTCGGACATCAGAAAAAGAGATGTCATTTCTGACTTTGTCAAGAAAGGTAATAACTTCTCCTACTGTAACTCCGTGTTTGATATCAAATTGTATGTTCCTGCGGACATATCCTATATTGTCAGAATACTTCTTATGCTGTCTTTTTTTCCACGAGTAACCGCTTTCAAGTTCTGATAGACCAGAAATAAACTTCACAATAGTTTTTTGCATATGTTCAAAATGCCAGTCTCTTAGGGGATAACTATTTTGTCGCATCTAATATTATATAACAAGCCTAATATATAGTCCCTGTTGAATGTCTTATAGCTAAGAAATGTTGTTGTTCTTCAGAAGCAGAAAGGGTTGAGTCTGGGCCTAGTTGTTTATGAGCGTATTGCATTCATAAACAAACTGCGGTTTTTTTGGGTAGCCACAGCTATCCTATCATTTGACAGAGCATTATCTTGTCCTATTGTCAGCGAATTATTGAGTATAAATGCGAGTTATAATGCTCTTATAAAGACCAGAGCAAGCAGAGCTTGTACAATCTGAATTTAACGTCACAGAAACCGCTATCTTAAGAGAGAAGAATTAAA
>DASTCR010000110.1:0-5097 GCA_035710925.1 Nitrososphaeraceae archaeon
ACAGGAGACAAAAAAGATACTAAGACCAGTATTTTCAGAAGGCTTTGAAGGCATTGATGGTATATACAGAATCGCAATAACCTTTCCAATAACAAACAGAGAAAACGGTCAATATATTGGAATGGTAGGTGTTCAAATACCAACTGCGGATTTCTTTGAGCGCTATGGAAATGTTTACTCCATAGGATCACAATATCTAGCAGCACTGGATAGAAATGCATTTCAACTTATCCATCCAGTAAAATCATTTATCGGAGTCTCATTTTTTGATAATCATACTCAAGAAGCTACAGGACATAATAAGTTTCTGAATAACCTAATACGGACTGTTATGTTAGGCAAATCTGATTCTGCCATTTATGAATTTAAAAATATTCAAAGACTGACCACAGGTTATCCAATATTTGTGGAAGGTAAGCCTCAGTACTTTGCTTTCATAATAACTCCTGTATCAGGTATTTATGCAAATGTCAATGATGTACTATTTACGGAAAGGTTAAAGATGTTTACATTAGTCGCCAGTTCTACAGCTGCCGTTGTTGTTCTAATACTGTTTCTAATAAAATGGAACAATATGCTTGACAAGCAGGTAAAAAGGAGAACAAAGGAATTAGAAAATTCAAATGAACAACTTAAAGCTCATGATAAAATGCAAAGAGAGTTTATTAATATAGCGGCCCATGAGCTAAGAACTCCCATTCAACCTATAGTTAGCTCATCAGATATTCTTCTGACTAAAATAAAAGATGGAAAACAACGTGAATTACTAGATATTATTAGTAGAAGTGCAGATAGACTACGCAGACTCGCAGAAGACATTTTAGATGTATCAAGAATAGAAAGCCGCAGTCTATCACTTCATAAGGAACGATTCAATATCAATGACATAATAGAAAATGTAGTGCAGGGTTATCGAAATCAAATGAAAGGACAAAACAAAGTTGGATCAGCTATCGAAATATTATTTGTACCTAATGAAGATGTCATCTTGGTAGAAGCAGACAAAGGAAGGCTCATACAAGTAATTTCTAATCTCCTGGACAACTCTCTTAAGTTTACTAAATCAACAAGTGAAGGAAAGGGAAAAGTAACCATAATCTCAGAAAAGAAAGATAACAAAGTAACAGTGAGTGTAATGGATACGGGAACTGGAATAGACCCAGAAATTTTTCCAAAGCTATTTTCAAGATTTGCTTCCAAGTCTTTTTCCGGAACTGGCCTAGGGCTCTTTATCTCAAAAAGTATCATAGAAGAGCATGGTGGTAAAATATGGGCTCAGAATAACCCCAATGGAAGAGGGGCGACTTTTTCATTCTCTATAGCATCTAGCAACTAACTAATTCAAGTTAACGGTACTATTAAAGAAGAGAAGGTAATAGTTGAAGCAGGAATAACTGGCCTAAATGCTTGTTATACATATTGTTATACATCAGTTGACTATAGGCTTTGCATACCAGACAACCATGGGCAAGGTAACTCTCGATATAATAAAGTGAACCGGTCAAAGGAATCCAAAAAATCTCATGACAGCCTCGCTATCGACTAGCGATATTGAGGATGTTGCCGTCAGGATCCTTGAACCATGCGACCTTCATATCTCCAGCAACGTGGATATCACCATCTCTTGTCACCCCTGGCATGTCATAATGTTCGAATGTAATACCTTTGGCCTTTAGTTGTTGCACGACTTCTTCTATATCCTTACCAACCACCCATGTTACCGCCGTAGCCTGGTTAGTTCCAGCGTATTGTGACCGATAGACAATAACTGTCGAGTTTCCGCTCTTATAGACAATAGCCTCTTGGCCTTCTATACCCACCTGGGTAAGACCTAAAACATCTTCATAGAATTTCTTGGCTGTCTCAAGGTTCTTGACTGCTATGTTTGCAGCCGCTTCTTTGTTGCCTAACATGTGGATATCCCTCACTTATCTAAATTTAGGCGGCTAAACTTACCCATGATAAAGCCGGTTCCTGGAGCTAGAAGTTCTACTATACTGCCAATCCCTTGTTCTACTGTCACTTTTGATTCACTCATGCTCAAATAGTATCTAGATACAGTTAATAAGTTACTAAGGGAAAAAAAGTATAGTTAGCTAAGTTGCTTAAGAGATAGAAAAATTCGCTAAGGCTGCAATAGTCAATTCTGACTATTATCAGAAGTAGAAATGAATTACATCTACGTTACCTATAGCCGGTTACATCGGCTGGTTTACCCGCATCCTGAACTTCGATAATGTATCTCCACGCATCAGGTTGGCTGCCATCAAGATCGGTGAATCCATAGATCTTCGCCAACTGCCCACTTGACAGCGACTTTCCGTTCCAGCGCGACACAGCAGGATCTTGTGCGAGTGCTACTACGGCCCGGCCAACAAACGCAGGACTCTCCGAAATCGCGAAATGCGGCACGCGTGATGTTGCCTCACGCCAATTCGCTTCGGTAACACCGAACTCCTCAAGCATAAACTCTGAGCGCAACCAACCTGGAGTGAGAGCCACGGCGGTCGCACCGTACGGCTGCAACTCATGCGCTAGGGCGAATGCCATTCGATTCACTGAGGCCTTTGCTAGGTCGTAAAAGAAAGAAACACGGTAGTTGGTCGCATTGTACTCATCAGTCCCGTCGGTCACCTCGACAACCAAGCCACCTGTTGTTTTGATGAGTAGTGGTATTGCGAAGTGGCTGGTGATAGCGTGCGTATCTATACCCAGACGCAGGGTACGCAGTCCAATATCTAGGGAGGATTCCCAGACTGATTTGTTCCATTCTATTGTAGTGGCTCCCCAAATATCATTCACAAGAATGTGTAGGCCGTCTTGTTCTCCTTTGATACGAGTCACCAACGCGCGTACCTGATCGGGAACGAGATGGTCAACTTGTACCGCAATCCCGTGGCCGCCGGCTTCATCAACGAGAGACGCGGTCTCTTCGATTGTCTCCGGTCTGTTCATTTCGGAACGCTCGGACCGGGTTGTTCGCCCAGTGACATAGACAGTTGCTCCGGCAGCACCTAATTGCACGGCAATCCCTCGTCCCGCTCCTCGAGTTGCCCCGGCGACCAATGCAACTTTTCCCTCAAGCCCCTGACTCATATTCACTTCTCTTACTCGTTCCCGCCATACTGGGATAAAAAATATTTCTTTTCAATAAAGTAGTAATAGAGAAAAATTACCGACATGATCAAGATTTACTCACCCTAATACGACATTGATTTCAAAGAACATCCACCTCACCTGTGTTAATGCCTTTCTTGTAAGAAGAGAAGATATAGTCTTATCGTAACTTATAAAACTTATCACGGTAATTAGATAATTAGATAATAATGAACGAGAGTGTAAAAACAATCCCTGAAGGCTACCATTCGATCAACCCTTATCTAGTTGTGAGAGACGCAGCTAGGGCGATAGAATCTTATAAAAAAGCGTTTGGTGCTGAGGAGCGTTTTCGTATGCACGGTCCTGATGGTAAGAATATAATGCATGCGGATCTCAAAATAGGTGATTCTGTCTTTATGTTAACAGAGGAATCTAAAGAGATGAAAGCTCTTTCCCCTGAATCTGTTGGTGGAAGTTCAGTTTGCTTGTATGTTTACGTTAAAGATGTAGATAGCGTATTTAATCAGGCTGTTTCTGAAGGTGCTACGGTACTGGATCCAGTCAGAGACCAATTCTATGGGGACCGTTCTGGATACTTAAGAGATCCATTTGGGCATTTGTGGTCACTAGCAACTCACAAAAAGGATCTATCACCAGACGAACTCAGGAAGGCTGGAGAAGCATTTTTCGAAGAAATGTCGAAAACGAAGACATCGTAGTGGGAGTAGTTTTTAGGAATAGGACATGATAGACTAGCCTGACTGAAATCTACTAGTAGATAATCCAGAGGATAGAGGAAAATGATTCAGGCCTCTCGGTTTGATAATCCAAGTGTTATTTTCACAGGGGGTGAAAGAATGAATGAGAATAGAATGTGCTATATGTCCCTATATATCAGAAGATGAAGATGATTTTGAAAAACATTTCATGAATAAACATTCTCCAGTAGATAAGAATCTAATACGTTACGTGGTTGAACTACAAAAGAAGATACAAGGTTTAGCAACAAGAGTATAAATAAAAAAGATAAAACAAATTTTTCTTTCGTTCTGTCACAGAGGTGTTTGCCCTAGTTGGTTATTTTTCACTGTAGTCCTTCATGTTGTTAAATGCTATGTGTATAGTTTTACATTAACAAAAGTTGGATAAAAATAAGTGGAATAAATAGACACTATTTTCACAGAACATGATAAGATTACACAAATATACCGTTAATGTCAAACCTCTAGATATGAAGAGGATCAGTCATTTAACATATGTAACAGCAGTATCTGCTATTCTATCTATATGGGCAATCTATTACCTTTCCCAAACCGGCATAGCTTCGACACAGACCCAAACCCCCTTGACCATGAATGCTACTAGTGTATATGACTCAGGTCAAATGGTTCTAGGAAATAATGTAAAACACCTAGTTATTGTAATTCCAAATGAAGGACATCATGGACCAGGTGAAGAAGATGAAGCTAGGTTTATTGCTCAGCCTTTTCTTCCGCAAAATGCCATAGTAGGGCCTGGGACTCAAGTTGCTTGGTTTAATGGAGACGTAGGTCATGAACACAATATTGTAGTAAGAGACTCCAACGGTGTTCAATTCTTTGAGACAGGTGAATTTACAGAGCTTCAAGCCTCAAAACCTATTGTCTTTAACAATACAGGAGAATTTGAATATGCAGATACAGTAGAATATGAAGATGGATTTGTGATGACTGGTACTATAAGAGTTATTGATCAAGGAGCTAATAATCCATCAAATCTTGCTACGTTTGATACGGTTGGTGCATTAATGGTACCTTCTATGGATATTCAAAATATAGCTTCAAGTATCAAAAATGCTGGTTTTGGAATAGATAGTATGCATAACTTCAAAGACTTACGTGGTGGACAATCAGACACTGGAGACGAGCAGACGCTAGTGATTTGGACAGCTAATGGAATGGATCTAAATGAGATAGGATCACGACTTCAATCCATATCGGAACCATTACCATATGAATA
>DASTCR010000111.1:0-11746 GCA_035710925.1 Nitrososphaeraceae archaeon
CATATGCCTCATAAATTACCTGGCCGGGCAGCACTCGTGCTGCCAGTCCTGTTGATTTACCAAACGCTCTCCGCATTCCTTCCTGCAGTCTGTCGGCTCCTGCAGTCGCAATCATTTTGTTTTCTCGCAAAAGGACATGCGGATAGACTTTCAAAGTTGAAAAGAAGCTTGTCTCCCCTGCTCTTGCCATTGTTTTGTTGGCAGCCAGTCTAGCTGATTCGAGTGCGTTGTGCCGTATCTGAATTTTTTCGGTCGCGAGAAGTTCAAGTTTATAATCATATTGGTTCTCCCTAAATTGACCGGATGAAAATCTTGCAATTTTAATCTGAGGCTTTCCCGCAATATATTCGCGACGGACATAGGGCATGCCTCGATGCTCACGATAGTTTACTCCTTTCAACTAGTTTCTCCTTAATTGAATGCTTAAATGGGATCCGGCACTGATTTATTTGTTATGCTAGAATCCCAAGATCCATTTTTTCCTGACAGCACTTCCATGGTCTACACGGAATCTCAACCGTCTGTTAACGCAAGGCTACTTAAGAAGCGGCGCAAGTTTGTTATTGACGATGACAAGCATCGCGACCAGCTTAGAAGCAGAGGATTTGGGGAAAAAGAAGATGGCGAATATATTCTGGAGCCATATGAGGCACTGTACCTTAGTTATACCAACAAAATAATAATCAAAGATCGAGAAAAAACGATTGATTTTGATGGCCTTGTGAGAATTATCTTAAGACGAGACAGAAACATTCTTACAAGATTTATGGTCTATCGCGACCTCAGAAGCAGAGGATACGTTCCAAAAGAAGGTTTTGGGTTCGGTGTTGATTTCAGGGTGTACGAGAGGGGAGAATTTGAAAAGAAACCAGCAAAATATGTTGTATTTGGAATCAGCGAAGGAACTAAGATCAAAGCAAACAAACTAGCCGAAACTATTGACCAAATTGCGAAAATGGGAAAGGATGCTGTCGTTGCCGTAATTGAAAGACGCGGAGAGGTTATCTATTACAAAATGTCAAAAGTAGCCTTTCCAGACAATGAACACGTTGCATTGCGGAATACGGCTAGCTTTAACTTACAATAGCATTAGCTAACAGAATATCTTTAATATGCCTTCGAGTATAATATAATGTGAAGTTTAAGCAGGTTTACTGTCAGGATTGCAATGTCTTTTTGGCGAAGTATAATACCAGATATTTTTCGGATATGAACATTGCGGAGCTTATGCGTATTCATCATTATTCGCATATAAAGGAGGGACACTCCTTGATAACTCGCACGTCTGATACGTTATGATGTTTGAAAACCAGAAGGTACAAAGCTGAGACTATTGCAATTGATGGTGGGCTAATATGGAAGAAAGACTCAGTTATGCTGTCCTAAGTGTAGACAAACGCGTTCGCTTTGCTGGCGTGGTGTCGGAAAAAGGAGAAGTTATCGAAGGAGGATTTCAGAATGAAGCCAGTCCGCTTCTGGATCAGCATAAAGAACAACAAATTTACCTTGATTCTTTATCGGCAATTGATACATTAAAAGAATTTTCGGAGAACCTTGGGGACGTGATATATAATATTACGGAATACAAGAAGGTCGTACTGTTGACTTTTCCGCTTAAGCGAGGAAAGATCCTATGTGTTTCCGTATGCCCAGGAATTGACTTGATGAATTTCAAAAACCAAGTTTTAAAGATACTAGCTGAAAAACACCCTTAGGCTTTTTGCATTATTAGTGCGGCGCATCTCCAAGTTCATGGAGACTTCGTGAATTATGTTGAAGGCTCTGGGGGTTTTACGAGGAAAAGTTTTTACGAGTTTGTTATGTTTTAAACCAAGCTACTTGGATGATGACGAATAAGACAGTCCACCGATTATTCGGGCATTTTGCTGCTGGAAAAGATGAAGACAACATACCGGACTGCTGAATCCGATAGCACAGTTCCAAATGCTCCGGCCGGGATTTGAACCCGGGATCGTCGCCTTGAGAGGGCGAAATGCTTAACCGGACTACACCACCGGAGCCGGGTTAATTGTGACTTGCTATCTTCATATAAAACTTATGACGTTTTCGGAGTGTACTTGTTAATAATTTAAAACAAGATTATCTTTTATAATCAAGAGGTCTTCCTACTTTGATGACACCTATCCCTTCAACGGTCGTGCAATATATTAATGATCATATTCCTAATCCTTCGGCTCTAATAGGATGTCATGCTGCTAGTGGACAGATACCATATAGCTGCTGCGAGTTTGATATAGCTGTATTCTGTGAAGATAGCGAAGCCTATGTGGATAGGGTCATAACATTGAATAATGCTACAATAGAAATTATTTATTTTCCTATGCGCATCGACGAGCGCCACTTTATTTACCTTAAAGACATGGAGATTCTGAAGGATAACGATAGTCTTTTTTTATCTTCATTGATGGCAAAACTTAAAGAAAAAAGAACTGATCGTCTGCTCAGAATGTACGGGAAAAGACAGATTGTCGAATCGTTTTTCCTGTACGAATCAATCACTAAAAACATAGCTTATCGGCCTCTTCTATCTTCTTTCTGGCTGAAGATTTCTGCCTACTACTTGATAAAGGGAATACTGGCCATGCATGGAATTATGTCTTCACCGGCTCACGAGCTCGAACAGGTGCGAGCCTTACATGTCAAGAGCACCGAGATCGCCTCGGGGATAAATACTGCGCTTGATTGTGTAGGAGTTGAAAGAGCAGGGAGTTCAGCTATATCGAGATCTCTTAAGATTTTTAGTGTGCTCGAGAAGTCAACGATGAGCAGTTTGCTTTGGCGGGCCAAAGCGCAATGGATGCTAAAGCGAGGTAGGATGGCTGACTCTTATTACTACGTAGGCAAGATGGCGGCAGAACATATGTTATTGAAAGACGAAGGATTTATTGTTAAATTTCTCAAACCAATTGGAATCCTCCTCGATCTATCTATCGATGCTCAATCAATACATACGTTACATGGCCTGCTAATCAAGGCATCCAAAGATACCTTGAAATCTAGCGTATGATGATAGCAGTTGCCTCTAATGGTTCCGGTCTTTTGCTCTTGGCTCTCAACTTTGCCTTATACTTTAAGTTTCTAGGTTTAGTTCTGAGCCTATATCCACAACAAGGACACCATAATCCGTCCCACTTGATGAAGATCTCACAAATCTGACAGCGCTTTTGGCCGCTGGCATACCTTCCCGAACCCACGGGCTTCTGGGCCTTGTGGCGAATACATATACCTTTACACGTCATGGGAATTAACCATCATCTATCTGCTCATGTCGTATTTAAAGGTGTGTAATGAATCATTATGACTCTTAAGTATTGAAATCCGGGTTGGAAATAAAGAAGAAGGCGTGAGGAGTTAGACTTATTTTACGTTTACATTGTTGGCTTGAAACGCCTCATTCATTGTGAGATATTCTTCAACTTTCATTCTAACATCATCTGGGTCTGTGTCATCCATACCAGAAAACCCTGCCTTGAAGGAGATCTTGTTGCCAGAAACCTTCACGTCTTCGATCTCCATATCCGCATAGACATTAGCCATTTCATTGACCCACTCTGTCGCTTCGCTTTGGTCAACCCCGGATGTATCAATATTCACCGTTAACATTTTGGTCATTCAAATCACCTATAGCAGAGTTAATATGGCTATTTATAAAGTTGACGAAAAGGCTGCTTATAGAAGTCACGAGCAAAAAAGTAATCAGGACCGCGCCAAGTTAACGCGCCTTATTCTCAAAACCCCAGTATTTCAAAAGTTCCTTTTCAAACTTAGAATTCTGATCTTCGTTGAGTGCATCGCCGCAATTTTTATGCGAGGGAACGACCTGCATCCCTGCAAGCTTAAAATCAACCTCATAAAAATGTACATTCGGACAGTTGCACATAAGCTTCTCATCAGAAGATTAATAATTATTCCTTTATTTGTGTTGCTTCCGGTCAGCTTTCATGCAATTTGCTCTAGTTTTCTTATAAGGCATTTGCGATATGACATACATTCGAAAAGCTTTATGAGTCCGTTGGGATCTATTTTTAGTAATGATAAGCTGTGAGAACCGCGAATATGCCAGCCTTACATCTTTACTAGTTGTCATCGTCTTGATCTCCATCCTAGTCCTCCCTTATTCCATTTCAGGAGGAATAGCAGCCAATGCACAACAAAACGACATGTGGTACGTCGGAAAAGGCGCCAAGGAAAATACTTACTATACTTACAAGATCCAGGACCACGATACCAATCAAGGTCAACCTTTCACTATGACTATATATTTCAAAGATTTCAACGAAACAGGGAAATATTGGATAGCTCCCGTGTTTGTTGTAGATAAGGGCAGGGTTCTAAATGGTACTTTTCATCTGAGCGACCTTGACTTGACAGCCCTCGGCAGCTCTGTTATCCCAAAAGAAATGTCTCCTTACCGGAGTGCATACGCAAATACGCTTCAGTGGCTTGAATCATTTGTTCCAAGACCTGGCCAGTCATTGTCCGCTGTAAACTGGGGGAAAATCGGTTCTATAGGAGGATCACCTGTTAACCCTGGTGGAGCAGCGAAAGTCACAGTTCCTGCTGGAACCTATGATACTACTGTGATAGCATATCACAAGGGAGTCGATAATCGGATTTGGGTTAATAGTAATCTGCCATATCCTGTTAAAGCTGAAACTTATGCGGATGTAACAACCGGCAATCCTCCGATACAATATGTTTATGATTTACAGGCAACTGGTCAGGGACAACCACCTGCACCTGAAAGCCAAATTGAAATTCCAAAACCACCTTTGGAGATTCAGACTGCGAGGGGGACTTACGTATTGCAACTCCTATGGGATCCAGAGGTCATAGTCGCTGGACAGCCTGTCGAGTTTGGAATTCTGTTTAGTGATGCAGCGGGAGGTATTGTTGACAGAGTAAGGTACGGTTTTAAGGTCACCGAACCAGACGGTACAGTCTTAGAAGATCTCAAGAACCAAAGAGCAGATGATGGAACTGGTATTCAGGAGTATACATTTGAAAGCGATGGTCCAAAAGATGTCGAAGTTACTGTCGATGTTGTTGGTGGAACACCCATGGGAGAATTCGTTGAGAGCTCTAAGTTTGGAATTGTTGTACAGTCTCCATCAGGAACCGCAGCAGCGAGCTCTCAGAACCAAACTACAAATACAACTAGTGAATCTGCATAAACCTGGCAGAGGATACATAGGAAATTAAGCCCGATTGGTGTTTAAGGCGAGTCTCAGTGGATAAGCCGCCTCCCAATATTTTTGACTTTCGTGGGAATAAAGTGTTTAAAACCCCTGTCCAAGGTGGTAGATATTTATTCGGGTCCGCCTCGTGGGTCGACAGATGTGAAGTTATATTGATAATAAACTGAAGCTGATTTTTTTCATGCCATGTATTTCTGTAGTGGGTGTAAATGTTAATTAACCGTTTTTAAGATAATACGCTTGTCTATGATTAATTTGTTCAAACGCTGGAAACCAAGGGGAAAAATGTTCAGTTTGAGGTGTGCACAGTGCGGTTCTGGCTTTCTTTCAAGTCATAATTTAGAAGCGCCGATTTGTGGTAGGTGTCTTCAAAAGGCTAAATCGCTAGACTCAACAATAGATTACGACAAAGCCTGTGAAACGTGTGGGAAAAGTGGCGTTATTTATGGAAAAATGCAATGTCATTCGTGTTACTTCGGCTTTCAGCAGGAAGAAAGCGTTTAATTATGAAAGGGCAAGAAAAGTTAGAGCTGAAGAAGAAAGGAGAACTGTTTCTTTCTTCATTTCGTACTTCAAAATGAATTCAGTCTGAATGTAAGGAATTCCCAAATTATTGATGTTTCATGATTTTGAGTATGGCGTATTTTATTAAGATATACAGACTCCAATCGATTCAAAATCTGATTGATTCACCAACCCAACTTGTGAATTGCCATTGATTAGTAAAGCTGGTTGATTTTACAAGAATAGGATAAAATTATTTCTATAGAATTCCTAATTAGTCTTCTGCTACGTGACACAGATTCAGGTGACACGGTAAAAAATAATAACCAAATAAACGAGATCTTATAGAGCGATGACTACGATTGATTATGAGTTTCTTTACGCCTTTACCAAGGAAATCCTTGAGCTAGAAAAGACGATTCGATGGGCAGGCATTACTAACAAATTCGGAACTTTACTTAATTTTGAACACAAACAAGGTGTACAGATGCTACTTACAGAAGAAGAAAACGAAGAGTATGCTGCAAATACGATATCAAGACAAAAAACTAGGGTGAAATTCCAACCAAAAATCGGCAATCTGTTGTATGCATTTGGTAGGTATCAAAAAGTGAACCGGGCAACCGTACCAATTAACGAAAGTTATTACCTACTTTTAACCTTGGACGTAGAACAAAAAGATTTCAACACAATCATTATGGATAAGATCATCCCTCTTATTGAAAAACACAAACCCAAGTTCGACAAATATGCGGTAGGAGAATCTTGAAGAAGTAAGGCAGCAAAGCTAGCTGCTCCCGTAACTATGACTCTCTCTGCACCGGAAATATCATATGATAAAGAAACAACCTTTACGATATTTAGAACTTCAAAAAGGACGTTCTGGTCTATTGTGCTGTGGATTGACTGCAACTCTTTGGCAACAGTGACCATCCTTAGAATGTTGAAGTATAGTCTAGCCTATAGTTCGCTACCGATTTGGACTGTATGTCATCATATATTATACGAGAAATCATGCTACCGGGTAGACTGTGAGATTTCGCTCATGAAGTAATGAGGGCGGCGCCTTAAAGTTATCTTGACTTTCGAAGTGTTGAATCAGATTTATTTTTAATCTTGTTCTTTTACTGATATTAACAACAATGAAAGAGGGAGATAAAAATAGTAAAAATGCTGAAGGTCGTATTCGTCAGTCATATCAGAGTCATGAAAGTTCAAAGAACGCAATCATAAAGAGGATTGTGATATTGGTAATAATACTCTCTACGACTTTAACCATAAGCACATTAGTTCTGAATTCCAGGTTGCCTCGCCAAGAATTGATGTACATTCAGACAGTAGAAGTTGCCATTATTGGATACTTTTTTCTAGAAACAATAAGCACTATTTCGTACAGACTTGCTTTACCTGACCGCTCACCGGAGACAGCCAAGGCGATAAGAAGTTTCATAAGGATCACAGGAGCTATCATTATAGTTGCCACGATAATATCTTATCTGGCACAAAATCCGATAGTTGCCGCGTCGTTGAGCACTGTAACTGCCCTTGTTATTGGTTTTGCTTCGCAAAATATTCTAGCAAATATGATTTCGGGGCTTTACCTATCGTTGGTAAGACCATTCAGGATAGGTGATAAAATTACCATCAGCAGCAACTCGGGTATCATTTATGATATTGAACTTTTATATGTAAGACTCCTGACCGAAAATGGGGATATTGTCCTCGTTCCCAGTTCTTCCATGGTAAGTGGAACAGTAGTCGTGAATAAAAGTCCATGACATACCTAATTGCAACGATAGGGTTATAGAATACAAGAAGAAATCTAATTTTGTGCAATAGGGTCAATTCACAATTCTGCTGCATGAATTATCAGACTATAAGAGATTAATTAAGTTTAGTCACGAATCCTAAAACCATTGAGTTGTTGTGTAATGCAGATGTTTAAAGGCAAAGGCATTTGGTAGGAACCTAGAAAAAATGCGAGAACACTTTCCCTTGGTTCAGATTAGACCTTTATGGCTATACCTTATCCATTTTTTTATGTTCGCTCTTCCTCTTCTTGTAATACTTAAAGCCCAGTACTGCGATAATAGCCACAAGTATGGCTATGGCCGTTATGCCTAAAACATTTGATAATTGATCTGCCATCTCATTCCAAGCGTCTCCGAGAAAATAACCCAACAGGGTTAGAGCAACGCTCCATATTGCTGATCCTGCGAAAGTAAAAAGAACGAATTTTGGCAGAGCCATTCTGCCTATCCCTGCCGGAATAGATATTAGCTCACGAACTGCAGGAGCCATTCGACCGCTGAAAACCGCTATTACACCGTATTTTTGGAACCACGATTCAGCTTTTAGTAACCCGTTTTCGCCAACACCAACGTATCTTCCGAATTTTAGTACGGCGGGTTTGCCAATTCTCAGCGCAATATAATAGATCACTATTGCTCCTACAGTGGAACCCAACGCTCCCACAAGACCCATTGCTATTGCATGTATTATTCCCAAATTGTTATGGTATGCAACAAATCCCACAAGTGGAAAAATGACTTCGCTTGGAATGGGTGGAAACAAGTTCTCGAGCAGCGCTACAAAGAAAACCGCCGGATAACCAAACTCCGCTATCCATGAAGAAACTGCTGAGGTTATTGTATCAAATATACTAGCTTTTTCCATATCTTGAACCAAGACGGATAACCCCGCAGCATAGATAATTAGCGACATGACGACCATCGTATCCGTCATCCTAGACACCCATCAGTTACTTAGAAAGTGTGTGGCTATAAAAACTGCAGGAGCCTCGAGCCTCGTTTGAATGATCTCGGAGAGATGAATTTGACCCCATTTAATAATAGGCCATTAACTAGTATGCTTAATCTAACCATGGTTGCTCTTGACCTGGCGTCACGCTGGGTCCATCTAAGCTCGGAAGGACATTCCGCTCTTTAGCTCTAAAAAAAAGCTCTACTATAACAGCTCTACCTGAAAAGATATTATAGCTAAAGATATAGTAACTTGTCCCGAAGTCGATATAAAGAGTCTAGTCCATTAACGTTTAGAGTAAGGGCTCACAGAGGGATGGCGGCAATGGCTGCTAGAGCTATATGGAAAGGAAGTATATCATTTGGGCTAGTGAATATTCCGATCCAAGTTTTTTCTGCTACACAAAAAGAGGAATATACTTCATTTAATCAGCTTTGTAATAAAGGCCATAAAATCAAATACAAAAAATGGTGTCCTGTGGAAGAAAGAGAAGTCCCATGGTCTGAAATCAAAAAAGGATATGAGATCACGAAGAACGACTATGTTGTGCTAGAGAAAGAGGAGATAGAAAATATCAAACTCAAAACAACTAACACTGTAGAAGTTAAGGAGTTTATAGAGTCAGGGGAGTTTGATCCTATTTTCATTGAAAAGAACTATTACGTTGGTCCGGATGCCGGAAAAAAGAAAAGCGAAACTTCGATTAAAGCTTATGCACTATTTGTCAAAATACTACATGAGACTGGAAAAATAGCAATAGGCAAAGTAGTTTTGAGGGAAAAAGAACAGTTAGTTGCGCTAAGGGCGTATCAAAGAGGTCTTGTAATGCACCAGCTATGGTATTTGGATGAAATAAGACCAATGGATGAGATCGGTGGATTGGAAAGCTTACAGAAAATCGATGCCAAGGAGCTATCGCTGGGAAAGGCATTGGTTGATAACCTTACGACTGACAAGTTTGATCCGGGTCAATACTCCGATACATACGCTAAAGAACTTGAGAAAATAATAGAAGCTAAGTCCAAAGGGGAAAAAGTCACGATCAATGAGGTAGAGAAAAAAACCGAAGAAACAACAGATATTATCGAGGCTCTGAAAGCTAGTCTTAAAGTAAAAGGCAAGGTGTCGACATCAACAGCAGCTAAAGCTAAGGGAAAGATCGGTATGGCGGTAAGCAAGTAGTATGCAATCATCATCCTTTAAACCGGGAACAGAGATGCAGCAAAGACTTCAACCACCTCACGAATACCTTCGGGATTCGCTATCTTTCAGGTATTTGGTTTGTGTTTCATGCGGAAATAGAACTGAATTTACTTGTATAAAATGCGGTTATTGTTATAGTTGCCATTGGATGAGAGAGCAAACCGAAGAGATTGAACTAAGAGATAAATTCAAGAGTCTTAATGTAAAGTTGTCTAGGGCCGCCCATAATGATGAGCAAGAACCCAAGTTAGAACAGGATGGAGTAAAGGACCAAGGGTTGGAGAAATGGAGATCGTTAAATGTGTTGGGTCAACCAGCTGAGCCAATATGCGCCTACTATCGATGTCATCACAAATTTTCCCTTCATGGTTCAAGAAGCTGTAGGTGTAAGCATCCAACGAATAAGACATTAGGAATCGAAGTGAGGTACCTATGAAAACCAGTCGTGTCACCGATGGGGCACCCGTCCTGGGTGGAGAGGAAATGAAGTTGATGAAAGAAAGACTTACAAGATGCCTACAGCTTCTGAAAATAAATCATGATGAACGGATGCGTAAAACAGCATTTGAGTTAATTGAAAAATCCAATGACTTTGAAGGTAGGTCACAACACTGGGGCTGGATCACAGCTCTAAATGCAATAGCAGGTTCCTGCCTTTTAAATCAACGAGCATTTTCTCAATCGGAGGTATATGATTTTCTCACAATAGCTGTCACGACGAGCTTAGAAGGGAGAACGAAAGCTATCGATGAACTGATATTCAGAGTTTATAGAGATATTATGGCAACCTATGAAAGCATGGATGCTAAGTCCAAGATAGCTTTTCCAAAAATCATAGTTGATGTAGTTGCTATTCTGGGTGGGGGAGTTGATACAAGCGGTAAGAGAACTCCTATACACAATGTAGAGGTTTATTATCAAACGAGAAAGTCAGATGTTAATAGTATCATTTCTGTTACCCCTGCTACGACATCAGTAACCACCGCTACTGCTGCAAGTATAGAAAGTATAGAGGAAGATATGAAAGTAAAAAAACCCACCCTAAGCAATGATGAAGAATCTGAGCTGGTCGACATCCTCAATAAAATAACCGAGAGAAAAAAAGAAGATATAAGGACGTCAATTGCCAAACTAGAGAGAAGAGATATCCTCCGAATTAAGGACCTGTGCAAAAATTATAGCAAGATACAAAAGTATAGCAAGCTAATAGCAGACACAGATAATTTGCGGGGTTTTAAAACTGCGCTTCAAAACGAAAGCGGAAGAAAGCTATCCTCTTTTCAAATTCAGCATGCAGCAAATTCAGTAAGAAAAGCAAAACTGTATTTAGAAAATGTATTGGATGGCAAGTTTATACCACGTGGCTCCTACGGGATTAATCACACTAAACACAACCTTGAGTATGGATATCTAATTGTTGGATTAATGGAATCAAGTAGGAAGAGAATAACATCTCGAAGGGGAAGCGCGTGAAAAGTTATGATGGCCAACAGATAAGGGATATCTCTAGCATGTAAAGGAGTTCAGATTGTTCTCTTTTATTCTCTTTTCAATGTATGTTCATTCGTCTTTATGCATTTAACTCATTGCGTTATTATTTCGGTAAAAAAAGTGACAGGTTTGGCGTGGGCCCAAGGGGGTTTGAACCCCTGGCCTACCGGTTATGAGCCGGTCGCTCTACCAGGCTAAGCTATGGGCCCAGCTTAGAGAGCACTTCCTTCACAAGATGGTTATAAAGGTTTCAAATATACTCAAGTGGAAAAATTAAAAGCGATATTAATAATCTCAGGCTCCGCTAAGCGCGGGCCTGCTCGATGTATCTTTCACATACCGAATCTAGTAGCTTATTTTGTGCAACTAAAGAATCAGTAGCTGCTGTCAGCAACGACTTGGCCTGGTCATCGGAGACAGTTTCAATGATTGTCTTCCATAGCGCTGCATGTCTAATATCGACCCGTTCATGAACAAAAAAATACTTTAGACCCTCAGTTCCATCGTCTATGCTATAGAACTGTCTCAAGCCATCGATCTTTGATCGGCTTATCTCTGGCAACTGC
>DASTCR010000112.1:0-11361 GCA_035710925.1 Nitrososphaeraceae archaeon
GGTGATTCACTCAGGAATGTAATAAAAAAGGAAGATGAAAGGAAAAACTCTATTGTTTTAGGTATTCCACGAGGGGGAGTAATAATCGCAGATGCTATTGCAAGAAAATTACATTGTGAGTTTGGGATTCTTATGACAAGAAAACTCCGTGCACCACATAATGAAGAGGTTGCAATTGGCGCAGTCATGGAAGATGGCACCACCTATCTTAACGAAGTGATTGTCAAAGAGCTGGGAGTTTCTCATGAATACATCGAAAAGGAAAAGACACTCCAATTGGAGGATATAAAACGTAGAGTCTCTTTGTACTATGGGAGCAGTGCTTCAGAGAATTACGATATTAATAGAGATAAAATAGTAATCTTAGCGGATGATGGAGCTGCGACTGGTGCCACTGTTATTGCTGCAACTAGGTGGATCAGAGCAACAAAGAAACCAGCAAAACTAATAGTTGCAATCCCTGTTGCTCCAAAAGATACTATGGATTTACTCAAAAGGGAAGCTATGGACCATATTGAAGTAATCGCAGCTCCTTCCACTTCTCAATTCAGATCCGTGGGACAATATTATCAGAGCTTTGAACCTGTTTCAGACAATGAAGTTATCAAGATAATCCAGAAAAATAGCTAGCATTTGTTATAGTAATGATGAGTCTATTGCCGAGCTAGTTGGACATAATAAGAGTCCATAGGCGTATAGTAGCCTTCACAATTTGACCGGCAAATTACATCCATTAAGGGTAGAGGAACTGATTACATTTCAGTCTCTATTGTAAAAGAATAACTGAAACCTGGTAATTATAAACCACTGGGTTTATAAATAGTCAGACAGTTATTACTTATTATCTGAAAAATTCCAACCTTATCACAGAAGGATTTAGTGAACCAAAGAAGAAGTTGCTGTATTACCTCAAGGTCATGCAACAGGCAGGACTTAAGGAATTGGCCGATGTTATGAAAATATCAAGGATGGCAGTTCACAAGCATCTTTCTGTTTTACAGAATAGAGGTTTAGTAGAAGGTATAGAAATTAGAGAAAGCAGCGTAGGTAGACCAAAAATGATGTACCAGCTAACTAGCCAAAGCAAAAGTATTTTTCCAAAATCATATAGTGCAATTGCAACTCATGCTCTGGATTTTATTGAAAGAAACATGGGTAAAGAAGGTGTTGAGAGGGTTCTACGTGATCGTCAAGATGATCTTTTCGATATATATTACAAACGTCTCAAGGATTTAGATTTTGATAAGCGTGTTAAGGAACTAGCTCGAATTAGAGATGAAGAGGGCTATATGGCGGAATCAAAAAACGAGTCTAAGCTGAGCAGCGGAAGACATGTTTTATTGGAATATAATTGTCCAATCATACATATTGCTGAAAAACATTGGGAGGCGTGTTCCGTCGAAACAGAATTATTTGAGAAGCTTCTTGGAGCTAACATAGAGACAACACATAGAGCGGCCAAGGGCGATCTAATCTGCAAGTTTGTAATTAAAGAAAAAAAAGAAGGTTATTTGTAACTTTATGAAACGGCTAGAAAGATAGGGTGAGTCCTTCCGTCTCAGTGTTTGTGCGATTTGTTATTCTTGTTATAACTAATAATACTGCCTATGTACATAACACCATTTCCATGACTTGTTAGGTAATGCAATCATAACAGGGTGTCCTGTTTGTTTGAAATGTCTTGTCGCATGTAGACCTTCAGAAGAATCACAGCAGCCAACATGACCGCATAACAGACACATACGCAAAGCCACCCAATCAGTACCTTCTTTTTCGCATTCTTCGCATTCAGGCGTTTTAGGGGAAACCTTTGTCTCGTCTATTCCAGCAAAATGTTCACAGTTTTCCTTATTGTCTTTGTCACGCCTCACAATTCTTGACATCTATTCACATTATCTTTGAAAAGGGTATAAAGTCGTTATCTAGTCTGCAAACATTCCAAATCCGAACTTAAGCTCGAGTTCCATCGTCCCTACAACTAACGATAAACCCAAAATACGAAAAATAATGACGTACTTTATAGAATTGAGTCTCAAACTCATGTTATGCAATAAAAAAGCAGTGGGGTGAAGTATGGCGAATCTGCGGTTTGTTATCCTAAGAGTTATTTTTACTCAGGAATCAAGGATGCTTGTTGCTTCCGTATTAAGTACAGTCTTATTTTTTGATAAAGGTAGATCTGGGAATTTGTCTCTTGTATCTTCTTCTACCTTCGAAGTTGCTTCTTGTAATATATCCATTGCCTCTTCATCAAGTTTTATCGAAGAACTATCTAAAACACCTGTCATAGTTGGTGTTTGAGTAGAACCTGCCATGACATTTCCTAAAAGATCTGAAATTTGTCCAAAAGATTGATCTGCTTGTGGCAGCATCGAAGATAACCCTCCCTGTATTCCCTTTATAGCATCCATGGCAGGGTTTAATGTAACTACTACGTCGCCCAACTCAGTCATTGTACTTAATCTCAATTGTATTTGTTCGAACGCAGTTTTTGCCGAATCAATCGTCTTTATCATTTTTCTTATTTGAGATAGTTCTCCTGATAGCAACTTACCATAATGGCTATCATGATTCTGCATAGCTTTTACTATCCGATCAAAAACTATCTTGTCTTTTTCCTGAATTTTAGAAGAGATTCTGTCTAATCTGGCTATTTGTATTTGTAACTTCTTTTGCGCTTCTTCTATTCGTGGTTTAAGTGGTGTTTGAGACTGCGCGGCCTCTCGCAGCTTGTCTCGGATACCATCTTTACTTGTGTAATCGTTGTTCCATTTTCTATTGTTATCATTACCAAAAACCATCATTTTATAATGGTACTAAGGGTTATTTTGAATGAGTATTAAAAGAAATTGTGTAAAGAGCTCTAATTAGTACTACTATCGCTTGTTCCTTTTCTATCGTATGACTTTCAATAAAGTTTCAGACTCATACATCACATGATAATTGATATAAAGAGAGTATTGTAATGGAGCTTGCAGTTCTAGCCATCGTTAGCCCTTCTGGGTTAACTCACAAAAACCATAGGTAATAAAACTAACGGTAATGTTAAGGCTAACCGTCTTGCCTCGCTAATCCTAATATACATTATAGTCTTTAAGGTATGATTATTATGAGTTATCCAAAGTTGTTAGGTACTCAATCTACTTTGCTGTCATCTTTTTTCATAATTTGTGGGTTCTTTTTGAACAAGAAAATCAAGAGGTTCAATATACTGTGCAGCTATCCTTCATTGTAAATGATAAATGATTGTGAAGTTATGATCTATATTTTATTGTGTACATGACAATGACTACTATTATGGTTGGAATCCAAGGTTCTGTCCTTGTATTTAAATCTTCAAATAGTTACAAGGTACATGAGGCTCTGAAGGGAACCAATCCACAAAGAATAGTATTTGATCCATTAAAACCAGACCATGCATATTGTGCAACATTTGGTGATGGCTTATGGAAAACTGATGACGGAGGCTACAATTGGAATAATATTGGAAAAGGTGTGATTACCAGTCCTTATGTTATGTCTGTCGCAGTTAGTCCACCCGATAGTTGGAAGAGGTTGTATAGAGTATATGCAGGAACAGAGCCCAGTGCTCTTTATGTTTCAAATGACGAGGGTAAATCTTGGGAAAAGATGGAAGCCCTAAACAAGCTACCGTCATCTGCATCATGGAGCTTTCCCCCAAGGCCGTGGACTCATCATGTCCGCTGGATTGAATCCGATCCAAATAATCCTGACCATATTTTTGTTGCCATAGAAGCTGGAGCCCTTGTACAAAGTCGTGACGGCGGAAGAACGTGGATAGACCGGGTTGAACAAGGCCCATATGATACTCATACGCTAGCTACACATCCAAAAGCGTCCAAGCGTCTTTATTCATCTGCAGGTGATGGTTATTTTGAAAGTTTCGATTATGGAGATTCATGGAGTAGATCAATGGAGGGATTAAAATATGGTTACCTATATGGGCTTGCAGTTGATTCTGGGGATCCTCAAAATGTGATTGTATCAGTATCTACAGGTCCAGTCAGTGCCTATTCTGTAGAATATGCAGAATCATATGTTTATAGAAGGGGCAAAGATGGCCAAAAATGGAGTGCTATTTCAAATGGCCTTCCCGGGCCAAGTGGAACAACGATCACGATTCTTGCTGCAAATCAAAAAACTAAGGGAGAATTTTATGCAGCCAACAACCGTGGCTTATTCATATCAACTGATTCAGGTGTTTCATGGAGAAAACTTGATACTCAATCGCAGAACAAGTATTCTTTACAACCTGCTTGGGCCCTTGCAGTTAGTGAGAAGTAGCTTATAGCTTCGATTGTGCTTACCTCAATATTAATGGAGAGAATGGCGATTCAGATGATTCATCCAAAAGGCGGAATTATGCCCGGCGCCTCTGCTTCTGGGCCAGGAGTGGGTTGTGTAGCATTTTCTTCTTGGATTCCTTCCTCTTCTGAAGGTTGTGGTGCTGTTGGTTGTGGTGATAATGGTTGCTGCGGAGGAGATACTGGTGTTTGCGGAGACTCTACATCTGTTTCTTCTTCCTGTATTGTAGTTGTATTTGTTGTTGGGGTTAATGATGCCCCTTGAAGATTAACTCTGGTTGATACTTCGTTTGAGAGCTCTTGTGTTTTTGCTGAATTTGTAAGCGTTAAATTTGCTATTACCACTTGGATTGACGGATCTTCTATAGTACTTTTAAGCTCTGCTGTGCTGTTTGTATTTTGAGCTATAAATCCAGATGGATATGAAGATGTTTTTAATAATGTCCCATCTGATGCATATAGTTTCATAACTGCGTTTATTGTTTGACCTACAATTGAGGAGTTCTGAATCGTATAATTTGCCAATACTTTGACTTGATTTCCGCCGCCTAGTGTAAGAGGAGTAAAAGTTGAGTTATCTATTGAAAGTACAGCCTCTTGCCCATGGTTCGCATATGCGCTTTGGCTAATTGCTAATAAGGATGAGAATGATGATATTGATGAAGTAGTAGGAGTTTGCTGTAATAGTACTAATATTGATACTATAGCCAATATTACTATAATAAATGCTGGCAATGGAAATAGCCTTCGAAATAACGTTTCATTTTCTCTTCTTGGGTATCTGGCGATCATCAGTATGTATGCCTTTAACAATAAGAACATTAGAGCAATATCTAAATTATGCGATTGATTTAATTTGACACTTCTAAGAACAAACTCTTTCTCATCCATGTGTCTGTGGTCTTTGTAAGTAATTGAATTCTTAATTTTTCATTTATCTAATTTGCATAGTCATTCTTACAAACGAGACGCAGGATTATTATACAAAGAAACTACAAACATTTTCGAGTAAATATGTCATTTCATTATGCTGGTTGTTTGGACTTCCAACAACAAGACACTATTATCCAGCCTCTCATGGTATGATAGGGTTTTCAGATAAGAGATGAGTGCGAGATGATTATTAATAGATGAAGGAAACAGAGGAAACAGAGACAGATTTATGTAGCCAATAGGTATTGACTAAACACATCTGCCATTTGCCCTATTTTGGCAGGCAGGCTTGTACCGTTACTTGCCCAAATCGCTGCCCTTTTTGCATTGTATCCAATATTTCACCTGCTAACCATTAGGAGAATCTTTGTAAAAGTCTCAATCAAGCGAGATGGACTGGCTTCTACTCTACGCTCATACGAGGTAACAAGTAGCTTGGGATAGTTAAGACCATAGACATGTTTGAGCACACCGTGTATGCGTTGGTTGAGACATTCGCCTCGTGCGTTCTGTCAAACAACTGTCTGTCAACGTTGCATGTCAAACTTGCATGGTAAAAGCTATATTAGGCATTTGACATTATTTCCGTCACTAATCAAGAACACGGGTGTACCTCAATCACTCATACATCTTGGTGATGGCTAACGGAAGAATGTATGAGTTCATCTCGAGGTCATTTTCATCATCCCCTCAAGCTTCTTAAAAGTATTTACCAGAAAAATATTCTATCGAAGCCTCAGGTGTTATTTATAAAGTACGGTACTTTACGGTAGTTTACTATTGACTATGATTTTATTGACTTGTCATGTATGCAGAAGAAAAGAACAACGAATGTGTTATGCAAATGATTGAAGGATGGATATTTGATGCTTATCCACTGGCAGATAAAATGGTTATTTGGATCAAAGAAAAAAGTCAGAATAAAATCGTCAGATTGCAGGACTCCAACTGGAAATATTCTGTCTATGTTGCTGCAGAGTGCAGGGACGAATTAATATCTCTCTCAGAACAACCGACAATCAGGGAAGGAGTTAATGATTACGAATTTGTTTCAAAATATGAAAAAATTACAGACACCAATAAATCTACAGTACTAAAGCTATCATTAAATTATCCCACTAAAGCATTAACTTTAGCTAAACAGATTCAAGCTTTTGGTGGAAGGTTTGATCGGTTTCGATTATATAATGCGGATCTGTTGCCGGCTCAATACTATTTTTATGACAAAGACCTATTTCCACTTGCTTTTGGTAGTTTTGGTAATTCAGCAGGAAAAGCAGAAAGCTTTAAAGTACAAGATAATGTTTATGCACCTGATTATCAGGTTCCTATCTTTAAAGGAATTCACTTAAGAATTAATCTAAAGATGGAAGGAAAGATACCTAAGCCAACAGATAGAATCAAGTCGGTTTCAATTCAAACTCAGAATGACATTTTTCAAATTCAAAAAGAATCAGAAGTATCTACTATTGAGGAACTTATGGAAGAGGTGAATACGAAGATCGACCCAGACTTTGTGTTTACAGATGATGGAGATTCATTTACTTTTCCTCATCTAATTTACAGAGCTGAAGTAAACGACATACCTTTGATTATGAGTAGAGAATCAATACCATTAAAGAAACCAGATAGCAAGGGCTCGAGTTATATCTCCTATGGAAAAATATACTTTAAACCTACTACTACAAAGTTGTTAGGTCGTATACACATAGATGTAAGCAATTCTTTTTTCTTAGAGGAAGGGACTAATGGAGGTGGATTACATGGTTTATATGAAATAAGCAGACTATGTAGAATGCCTCTTCACACAGCTTCAAGAGCATCCATTGGAAGATGTTTAAGTAGTCTGCAATTCTATTATGCCACAAAAAAAGATATACTAATACCCTGGAAGCCAACATTAGCAGAACATTTCAAAAGCTTTGAAGAACTATTGATAGCGGATAGAGGTGGATTTATTTTTGAACCAGAATTAGGAGTACATGAACAAGCAGCAGAATTTGATTTTGTTTCTCTTTATCCAAATATTATGCTCCAGAAGAATATATCCGCTGAAACTGTGCATTGCTATTGTTGTCCAAATTCTAAGCTCAGAGTACCTGAATTAGATTATAATGTTTGTGAAAAGAGTACAGGAATTGTACCAACTTCTCTTGGAATTGTATTAGAAAAACGTGCGTCATATAAGAAGTTAAAAGAGGATATTAATATTAATAAATCCCTAAAAGCGATTTATGATGCAAGGCAATCAGCATTAAAATGGATTCTGGTAACTTCTTTTGGTTATCTTGGATTTAACAATGCAAAGTTTGGAAGAATTGATGCTCATATATCAGTATGTGCTTTTGATAGACAAATATTTTTAAAGGTAGCCAAGGCAGCTGAAAAATATGGATTTAGGATTATTCATGGAATAGTAGATTCTATATGGATTCAGAAGAAAGGTACTAAGCAACGAGATTATTTAGAGTTGAAGGAAGCAATTGAAGACAAGATAGGATTTAGTATATCTTTTGAGGGTATATACAGATGGATTGTATTTCCCCCTTCTAAAGTGAATAATAATTTGCCAGTAGTTAACCGTTATTTTGGTGCATTTGAAGATAGTAATATTAAGATAAGAGGGATAGAAACAAGAAGACGTGATACTCCTTCTCTATTTGCAAAATTTCAAAACGAAATACTTGAGATAATGGCTAGTGGTAACAATATAGAAGAAGTTAGAAAATTGATACCTAGAGTCTTTGAACATTTTGAAAAATATAGACAACAACTTAAAAATCGAAGTATACCACTTGAAGAATTAGCCTTTGCTAAACGACGCTCAAAAAATTTCAATGAATATCAAATTAATAGAAATACTGCTGAAAATGATGCAATGAAACGGTTATACACAGAGGGCAAATTACTTGAGGGAGGACAAATTCTCAGATATATTATAACTAATTATAAAGATAGAAGAAGAAGCCATTCTAAAAGTCTTAATACAAGAAACATACCACTAGCTACTCCTTTAGAACTAGTTAGTGACAATACAGTGTATGACATAGACAGATATATTGAGCTATTAACTCAAATCTGCAATTCAGTTATAGAACCCTTTAGATAGATTTTAGAGAAAAAGAGGGATACTTTTTCAGTCTTGTACAAGGCCTGCATACAAAGGCTCGTACTTCTCAAAACATCAAGTTAATAACATTGCAAGAGTTACTGCATATCATATCTTTCTTTGACGTCCTATTTTGAAACTGTATGTTTTATTGTCTCTTTAGGGAGATCGTAGAATTCGAGGCATCGCTAAGAGACTTGTTTTTTCTTGCCAGACGTCTACATAACATTTTAAATGAGTCCAGTATGTCTATTTCAATAATGCCTGGCAAATGCTGCATATCTGAAAAATAGTTATTCAACACATACAGGTCTTGTAATCTCACTTCTATCTTTATATCATCACTTTTTAGATCGTCTAATGGTGACCGATTCATAACCTGCACTGAACTAGCTAAGTCTCTTTGATTATCTTCAAGGGGATATTTGCCAGAATGAATCGAATCTTGAACCATTTTACATAATTCAGATACCTTCATAGACACGTTATGGAAATTAAGACCTCAATTTATAGCAAATCATTTCTTCTTGGCCTCTTGTTTTATTTAAAGACAGGATTATCAGCTCTCTTTTTTCATCCAATTTCTATTTTCCAAGTATTCTATTAGCTTTAACATCTGTTCTATTCTTTCTTTTCCCCCTACATTGCTTCTGCAGCTCTCATAATGTCTCATTAGCATATCGTCTTCCTCATCCGAAATACTGCCTTTTTCTTCAATAATATCAAAGAAGTTATCTTCTTTCCCAGTATGATCAGTTATAAAAACTGCATATGATTTGAGGAACCTTGCAACTGGTTCTCTCCCTAAGTCATTTCCACTTTCCTTCCACTTCTTCAATTCACTTAGAAGCATTCGGGCTATTCTCCTTCCAAGCTCATGTTCAATCAGAAATTTGCGAATATCCTCACCAAATCCATTTTTGTGTCTAGTCTGGGGAAAATACGCTTGCTCTTCTTTGCCATGATGAAATCTGTCAACAAATTCCTCGATCACTACAGAAATTATTTCGATATCTTCAAGAGGAACGTCTTCATTAGAGTAAAGTTTGTCTGAACAAGTTTGGGCTATATCTCTTATTCTTCTTGCTGTCTTGTGATCTTGTTTCAGATTCTGAGTAGACTTATTCAAATAATATTAGTCTTTTTAACTGCAGATAATTTAAGAATAATGGAGACCCAGTATCATATTTGAAGAGCATTTTGCACGGGTCATTATCGGTGCCTTTAATCTACTTCAGATTCTCTTCTTCGTAGCCTTTTGCAATATCATATGGATCAGGCCTTGATTTCTCTCCAAATCTTTTCTTATTGGCTCTATTCATCGCTTTATCTCGGGCATATGGTGTAACCTCCACTTTTTTATCTTTAGTACTTGTTACCTCTCTTCTCCTCTTCTTATCCTTGTTTACATCTTTCTTAATTACTAATCCCAATGCCCTTTCAATCTCGTATGTGCTATTGTATTTTTTACCGTCTTGGAGATTATCATCAATGAATTGTGATGTAATTTTGGCACTTTTACTACTGATTGTAATGGACTTGCCATCTGCAATGTAATTCTTAATTTGTTCTTTAGTAGCTGGAAATGTCAAACCCTGTAGAAGATTTGCTATTTTAGATGCTTCACTTGTATTTACAGCCTCATTTGTGGCTGGTTCTTGTGTGATATCTCCTACACGCCCGACTGACCTGTGTGACCCATCTGTTACAAAAATCATTTATTTCCTCCTAATCACTAGTATCTTATTTCTGATAAGTGTTGTTTTGTTACTATAAATGGTTGGAATTAAAGAAATGCGTTGGTATGTATGGTATAACCTCAAACAAAAAACCTGGTGCGAATGTTTCTAGTTAAAAAGCACCATAATATAATGATCTCTTTACGTCCTCATTAGATCATTATCATATGATATTTTACTCGAATTACTTATAACTATGTATTTATTGGATGATTTCATAAATGGGTAGTGCATGGTCCATCCTGGCTAGAAAATCCAACACTTTCGATATCATTGATCGTAATTGGTTTTTATTTTCTCTATAGAGCTCTACAGACAGACAGACATCTTCGCACGCATCAAACTAGTCAGTACGGTAACCTGGAAAGAGAGATCTTTGGACGAAAGGTAATTGACACTAACAAAGGCTGGATACTTTTTACAATCTCTATCTCACTTTTCGCGATTGGTGCTCATTATCTAGCTGAAAATACGTTCCATGTATATGATACGACTCCAATAGATAGATTTACACATGGACTTTCTGGTATGGCAATAACTGCAATAGTTCTCAATCTCTATTTAACAAGAAGAAGGAAATACTATTATCCTGTAGCCATAGGTGTTTCATGGATTGCATTCATATTATGGGAAATTTATGAATTAGTATACATAGCATTTAGTGGACCGGCTGGTTTTATTCAATCGGATCCTTGGGACTTGGCAATAGATTTATGGGTAGATACATTAGGTGCTTTGACAATTTGTTTTATCTATGACGAATTTACTCATCACAAACAAGTACAGCAATAATTATCAGCTACTACAAAGAAGCGATGATCATCGGAAGAATATCCACTGACACGGATTCTAAAGGACATTAAATATTAGCAAAGCAAAGAAACTATACTTATAATCATATAATATTATTAGATCGACAAAAAGTAATACTTAATACGACAAATGAGAAAACATTTAATACTCCAGTGATTCTCTATGTGGCAATGATCCACATAAACAGTATTGTCATAATTTTAAATTTTATATTGGGCTCAATTACGGTGTCAATTTTGAGCGTCTTGCCAAATGTCGCTGCTGCATCCGCTAGTTCAAACTCCGCAATAACTTATCACATGGCCAATGAAGCCGAAATAAAACATACAAAGCCTCTTGCTAATGAAGCAGACTCCACGGCTGCTAATGCTCCACTGGCACCTGTAACTCTTTCTAAGAAGTTAAACGTTGTAACATCCGTTTCGCCTATAACAAATATAGT
>DASTCR010000113.1:0-25055 GCA_035710925.1 Nitrososphaeraceae archaeon
CAGTAGATATGGGCTACTTTCATTGATTAATCTATTTGGTTTCAAGTTCTTATCATTAGTATGACTGTCTTTAGTGTCGTGTTTTTGCATCAAACATATCTATCTCTAATGTTATTAAATGGTTTAATATAGTGTTTATAAAATGCCATAGACTTAGGCTAAAAGTGTTTATAACTAGTATTCTAATTTATATTACGGTGGTTTTATTATTATCACCATTTGCTTATTTTATTAGCATACCGCCGTTAAATCAAATCAATTTATACTTATCAGAAGCCAAAGTGAAGTCAGCGCGTATGAGCGTGTATCTATCATTTTCCTCACATCTCTGTCCCCTATCATGTTTTGCCGATTGACAATTGAACTATATATGGGTATATGTACTTACACCAATATCAAGTCATTGTAGTTTCTTTTTAAATATCCATATTAGCACCTTCTTTGGAGTCCACTATTTTGATCTTGACATGTCTTAAATTATATAGTATACTTTTTTGATTGGATCTAGTTCTTCATTAAAAAGTTGAGAACAAATGATTGATTAGTAGAATGTTTATTGTTGCTTGTCAGAATAGAGACCGATAAGGATCCAATCGGTCTTTGCTTCCTGAAAAAATCGAACGAACTTGGTGTATATACATTGGGCTTGGCAATATTCGGAGTAGAAATTGTTGAGCATTGGAGTTCTCCAAGCTTTAGGTTAAGGCTAAAGTATTTTTTCTGACGAAAGTAAGAAAATTAGTACCCTTACATCTAAAATTTTTCAAGTTTTGCTATCTATATCAGGCTAGGCAGCTACTTTATTTTAATTCAAGATGAAAAGGGCAAGCAACGACTGTCTAATTAGTGATATTAGTCACTGTATAAATTGGAATAGGTTCTTTCTGAATTTTTTTGGTCTTCCTATTATAGGAATTGGATAGCCACAATTATTGCAGCAATTATTTTTATCGAGATTCCAAGAGCTTATACTAAATCCAAAGCGCTGGACAGCTATGGTTTCGCACTCTGGACAGTAAGTATGCTCCAACTTATGTCCTGGAACATTTCCTAGATATACATATTTCAAACCTACTTCCTTAGCAACAGCATGGTGCTTTTCTAATGTCTCAACCGGTGTCATATCAAACTCCAACATCTTGTAATCTGGATGGAATCTCAAAAAGTGAATCGGAGTGTCGGGTCCAAGTTCGTCATATACAAATCTACATAATCGTTTTGCAACTTCGAGATCGTCTCCAACCTGAGGAACTATAAGATCAGTAATCTCTGTGTGAATCTTTGTTCTATACTTGATTTCTTTTAAGGTCTGGAAAATCGGTTCAGCACTTGGGATTCCAATATATTGTCTTACGAACTCCTGCTTCCCACTCCCCTTGAAGTCTACAGTTATGCAATCCAAGAATTTGCTCATCATATTTACTGATTCTGGAGTATCATAACCGTTTGAAACAAAAATATTAAAGATATTATTTTTATGAGCTTCAATCCCGCAGTCTTTTGCAAATTCCATGAAAATAGAAGGTTCGTTATAAGTATAAGCAATCCCATGGGCTCCATAGCTTTGTGCTTTCTGTACGACTTCTGAGGGTTTCATTTCAATGCCCTCTATTTTGCGTCTTTGAGAGATATCATAATTTTGGCAGTATTTACAAAGCCAATTACATCCCGTTGTTGCAATCGAAAATATAGCTGTATTAGGTTGATAATGAGTTACAGGTTTTTTTTCTATCGGATCTATATGGCCCGCAATAACTCTGCCATATACAAACAGTTGTAGCTTACTATTCGTTACTCCCCTAATACCACATAATCCAACTTTGCCCTCTGGTATCTCACACAATCTCGCGCAGGCAGTACATTTTACCCTCCCATTTGGGAGTTGGGTGTACAACTCTGCCTCTTTACCTAATTGTTCTTTAGCTTGCATTGGACTAATTAAAAGTAGCAATACATACTTATAAAACTTAGATTCAAAGAGTAGAACCCAGGGCCAGTCCACCATCAAAACGAACCAAGATACGGTATGAAAGAAATCTTGATTTTCTCCATAAGGCATAAAGTGGCATAAAGCCTTCCACATGAAGATTGCTAATAGTATCGTGTTCCCTGATGAAAATTTGGGAACCCTATCATTATCTGGGTTTAATTAAGCTGATAAGGATCAGAATTTCTTGACAAGCAAATGTTGGTATAGACGAAAGCTTGGAAAGTCGTAGCAAAAAAATTCATATTTCCCATGAAAACTAATGCATAAAGCGATAAAGGGGATTCGATGACTGAGACTCAATTGCTGAAAATATGTCAAAGCATTTTCGCACTTCATTCAGGCATCCGCTTTGCGGGCATAATTAACAAAATGGGCAAACTTGTAGCAGGAGGAATGAGAGAAGGATTGAAATCTATGGAGGATGACTCAACAGAGTTATACTTGGAATTTGTACTGAGAAATGATATGCGCAAAGATTTTGATAGGGAGTTTGGAAAAACGCTTTACAGTTATTCAATAAGGGAAAAGGTAAAGCTCGTGTCATTTCCGCTGGGACAATATGTACTACGATTATCGATGGAGACAAAAGTACCTCATGATGAGATTATAAGTGCAACTTTAGGGCTTATCAAAAGTGCTAAACTATGAGCTGCCTGTTTCATTGAAACCTTGTTAGTATGAGTCGGTCGGTCAAGATTGCACAATCTATTTTTGTGTGTACATGAAAAGATGATCTCTATCACTTGTGATATTTTGGGTTTATCCATTCGATTAGGGTAGCATAGTTTAGTGAACTTGGATCATATAGATAGTTTGAGAGTACTTTGACGACCTTGAATCCATTTCTTATCTGAAACCCAAGAACGGGATCGTATAATTGCCCATCTTGAACCTTCTTTACGTACTCTTGAACAGAGATTTTGCCGGCATACTTAAAGTAATTAGGAATTCGTCCGCCTCCTATTATTCGTCTTAGGTTATATTTCAACGCCGCTTGCTTTCTAGCATTAAAAAGAAGGGTTCCGATCCCTAAGTGTCGAAATTTCGGATGCGTTACAAGATCATCTGCATAAAGACTATCACCTAATGTTGCAGGTTTTGAATGAGGATTTCCATGTTTTGAGATAATTTCATACCATGTATGTTCTGCATATTCTGGCTTTAATGAAACAATCAGACAAGTTGCAGATGCCACCACCTCTCCATCTAACTCTACGCAGAATTGTCCCTCGTGGAATAGGCTAATGTGATTTTCCAGGAATAGTGGTATATATAACTGTCCAGAAGAAACCTCAGGATATGATTCTCTTTGTATGGAAACTATTTTGGGAATATCATCATAGCAAATATTTCTGAGTACTATTTTTTGAACCATGAGGTACTAAATTTCCTGACAATAGATTGTTCAAAAAAAATCGATGCATAACAATATTAATTGTCTCCAACGGTCTCATAGAAGATACTATTATTTTTTTCTTTTCATACATCATAATATTGCATAAATAGCTTTAGTCTTGATAATGCGGGGTGAGAAGACGAGGACTCGGGCCTTTCAAACTCAAATATTTCTTCTTCTTTAAGTGTCAAATATGTTTCCAACAATTCAGAATGAAAAAATAATTTCAGATACTCAGTATCACACTTTAGTTCTTTGAGCGCATCTTTCAAGCTGCCAGGAAGAGATTTTATTCCTAAACTACTTTTGTCGTGATCAGACATTTTGTAGATATCGCTATCAACTGGATTACCAGGATCTATTTTCTTTTTTATGCCATCAAGACCGGCAGCCACTATTGATGAAAATGCTAGATATGGGTTAGCGGACGGATCAGGTGCCCTAAATTCTACGCGTTTCGATTTTGAATTGTTCTTTTCATTCACGGGTACTCTTATGATAGCAGATCTATTTCCCCTTGACCACGCTATATAGACAGGAGCTTCATATCCAGGAATCATTCGATGATAAGAGTTTATAGTAGGAGCTACGATTGCAGCTAATGAACGAGCATGATCAAGAACTCCGCCTATGAAATAACGTCCTGTCTGGCTTATTTCTGCATAGCTATCGTTTCTATCATAGAAGATATTAGTTCCCGACTCTGAGGATAATTCGGTTGAAGAAGATGAATTGCCGGTCCATAAGCTTAGACTTGTATGCATTCCGGAACCGTTATCACTACCATTAGTTGACTCGTCCTGATTGAGTATCGGCTTTGGCATAAATGTAGCGACCTTATTGTATTGCTTGGCAATATTTCGTACAACATCCTTGTATATTTGCACATTGTCTGCAGATCTAGTTATACTGTCATGCATAAAGTTAATTTCTATTTGCCCATTACTTGCCACTTCGTGATTTAGATTAGTCACATTAATGGAATAATATCTCGTTAGGATTTCAGCCACTTCAAATCTAAACTCTACTAAAGAATCCTGAAATGGAGGAGCATCATACCCATCCTTTCTGCGGATAGGATACTTCCCATATCCATATTGCTCAGATGAAATAATTTTTGGAATTGCCATCCTATTATCCGTGCTCCCAAAATCGATGCTATCAAAAATAAAACATTCAACCTCAGGTCCTATTTGACATGTCATATTGTTTTCTGCTAGGTATTCCTCCGATCGCTGCGATACATATCTTGGATCTTTAAATAATCTGCCAGACTCATATCCTTTGAATACATCCGCAATCACGGCTACTGTTTTGTAATTGGCCGATAAGGGTGTTAATCTTATTGTAGATCTATCAGGGACAAGCAAAAGATCGGACTCCTCTATGTTTGCAAATCCCCTAACCGATGAGCCGTCTACTCCAATTTTCTGATTTAATGAATCAAATAACGAACCATGGTTATCTCCAAGAGGTAGATATTTTGCAAGAAATCTACCAGGAACATCAGTATATCTTATCTGAAGAAAGTTGATACTTTCAAGCTTTTCGCCATTTAGTGATCGTTCTAGCTGAACCAGAGGATCATTGCTATTACTACCGTTCCTAAATGACATTTACAAGAACAATAGAATTCATATCTATATATTACTTAGGTATTAATACATAAAATAAATTGATAGGGAATAAATAATAATAGCGTATTATGTCATGCGCTTTTTGTAAATTTATGTCGAGGAGCCGGAGATGGTTTGGATTACCCTCTCTCCCTTGTCGAGCCTGAACCATCGTTTCCAGTTAGATAACTGCCTTACCACTATCCCTACATATTGTTAAACAGCGTTAAACGTTTAACGTCGTTTTACGTTTCAACGGTCTGGTAGGGTCAGACTTATTATGAATTTGGTTTGTTCTTAAGGTTCGGAGTTCGGTAGAGTAGGCTTCGATCGTTAATAGGATTGAGACAATCCATAACTCATACTATACAAGTATAAGAATCAGCAGATTGCATGCGACAAGTGTGGCAGGATAGTTAAGATGGAGTAAGTGGCCCGAAGAAACACGAACAGAAACACCACTTGTACTAATGTTTTGTTGACGGTACTGTTGGAAGTGGTTAGATCTGTTGTTAGTTTTACACCATATTACTCTTCAAATTTGCCATAAAAAACTGAGTACAGAACAATAACTACAACTGAGATTATTGCAACCGCAACGGCACCTATGGTCGAAAATGGAAGTAGTAATAATGCAATAACTCCACATAATATGTAGAATCCAATTAGCATGCAACTGTATGCACACCTGGCCAATGGTGAGAGTTCCCCAATTCTGCCGCTTGCAACAGGAATCATTCCTATACTGGACACAATAAAGAAAGTCCCCGAGACGGCTAATCCTGCAATAACCAATTCCGATAGTTCCATAAAATTTGGTATATCATCTATCATTGGATAATGAAACTTGTTATCCGTCTGCATCTCTATCAAAAAAGCCATAATAGTAAATGATATGCCTCCCAAAAATGCAGAAACCGGTAGTCCAAACTGGTGTCGTGTACCTTCACTCACGAATAAAGTATTAAGGTGATTAATAAAAAAGGATTTTCACTTGTTGTGTTCTTCTTTACGATGTTTGTTAAGCAGAGGCTTTGTGGTCAGAACTTTCCCACATATGTTGCATTTGAACCTCGTTTCAAACAGATTAAGTTGCATTTTAACTATTATCCCCATAATATCATTTAAATGATTACTCACGTCACCAATTTTATTGAGATATCATCATAGCCTAGTTCATGACCAGAATTTTCTTGAAAATGTAGGACAACATTTGCTCCTGCCTTTTTGAAAAGACTAAAAAGCGCTTCAGCCTGTTCACGTGGAACTATCGGGTCGTATTGTCCTGCGCCAGTAAAATTATTCTTCCCTGCAAGGCTTGGAACATTTCTCTGGTACAAGCGGTACCATTGCGAGAAACAGAACCACTGAGGATACTGTCTCAGGACGAATTAAAAGTAGACTAGATGCTATATTTGCCCATTTGAATAACCAACGGAAATTATATATCCTAAATTAAATTTGTATACTTTTGATGCCTTTTTCACGAAGTCCGCAAGTTCATGAGTTCTAAACTTTGAGTCTCCAAGTCAAAAACCCCCTCAGCTAATCTGCTCCCTGATTCTAGCACCTTTCAACGGACCAAGTATTGCGGCTCGCGGATACAGTTCTCGACCTAGTGGTATTAGGTCTTCCTCATTTCCTCCTGTCCCGTGTAATAAAAGTAAAGTGACCTGGTAGGGTCTAGCAGATGCTGGGATGAATTGATGGATAATCCAGTACTGATGAACTTTCTGTATTTTCTTTCATTTAATATCCTCTCATTTGTTTATTTTTTCTTCTCCGTCCTAGTTGTTGATAAGGAAGAAAGGTCGACCTTAGGTAATATCTTTTCAAGACTTTTGCGATCTGGCTCGAGCCAAGGGGGAAGCACGAGACGTGAACCAAGCTCCTCTGCTTTTTCGTCTATTGTAAACCCCGGAGGATTTGTAGCAATTTCAAAAAGAATACCGCCGGGTTCTTGAAAATAAACAGAATGAAAGTAAAACCGGTCTATCACGGGAGTAGCATTTAAACCAGCTTTAACTATACTCTGGCGCAATGCCTGCTGTTGTTCATCAGAAGGAGTACGATATGCGACATGATGTACTGATCCTATTCCTATATTAGCCTGTTGAGTATATGGCAAACACATAACATCAACAATACTGGCTCCGCCTATGTCTTCTTTTCCAGCAGACGCTCTGCTAGGGATTTCATAACGAAAGCGACTTCCATCTTTATGTGTTGGAACAAATCCTAATTCATCAGTTAATACAGAAGCAGTGTATTCATACCCTCGTTCTGATAATGTTACCGAATAAAACCCTCTTATGGCATGTTCTACAGGGATGGGACCTTCTTTCCACACTTTGATTTCTCTTTCCATAGAAGATTTATGAGCTACAAGCTCTAGTTCCAACCCGTCTGGGTCGTTGAATGATATCACTTGTTCGATTTCAAATCTATTATCCGGACCTCGAAACTGTATTTGTTTATTCTTGAATCGATTTGTCCAGTAGCTTACAGAATCCTCAGGAATGAGAAAAGACGTTGCGGCTACTTCACTTGTTCCTCTGTGACCTTCTGGAATATTTGGCCAATTAAAAAAAGTAAGAATAGTGCCTGGTCTCCCTAGTTCATCACCATAGTAAAGATGATATGAAGTGGGATCGTCTTGATTTACTGTCAGCTTTACAAGACGAAGCCCCAAATTATCAACATAAAATTTCATGTTTCTTTGTGGATTACCTGTTATAGCTGTAACGTGGTGTATCCCAAAGACGCCTTTGTTACTTGTGCTATTGCTACTCTTTTTCCTTATTGTTGTCTTCATAAATGATAATGATTCAGTCTAATACTTCTATGTTTTAGTACCGTTTCGCCATCACTCCTTTTAGTGCCTTTTGCTGTCTTCGTATTCTTAGACATTATCAACAGTATATTTTCCAAAATACGTGTTGCTTACTCCTTATGCCCAGCGGATCTTGCAACTACCTCAGAGAGCGCTGGATGAATATGAATGGTCCCAGAAATGGAATCAATTCTACCATGGCCATATCTCATGGCCACAAGAACTTCGTGAATAAGAGTCGATGCTTCAGTTCCTATGATATGACAGCCAAGTATCTTTTTGTCAGCTTTATCTACTAGAAACTTCACAAAACCATCTCTTTCCTCAATGGCTTCTCCCATTGCAGTTTTGATATAAGGATAAACAGACTTGTAGTAATTTATGCTCATATTTTTCAAGTCTTGTTCTCGAAGACCAACCCCCGCTACTTGTGGTGAAGAAAATATCGCGTGAGGCATTGCATAGTAGTTAACAGGAATTTTCTCTGTAGAAGATGCAATAATGTTGTAATAAGCATACTGGGCCTCATTGTTTGCATTGTGCTTGAAAAGATAACGTCCAACTATATCTCCAATTGCAAATATCCCTTTTACCTTAGTCTCAAGATACTTGTCTGTTACAATGTAACCTTTGTCATTGACGCTCACACCCGTCTTGTGAAGGTCAAGAGAATCTGAGTTTGGAATTCTTCCTGCAGCTATTAATAGTTGTTCAGAGACAATATTAATCGTTTTTGTTGAGGTATTATCATTTTTTGTTGCTGTTATATGGAACTTAGCTCCGTCACTACCTTCTGTGTCTTTTGAAATAGACTTGGCCTTATACCCTAGATAGACATTATATTTTCTGGAGAATATCTCTGTAAACTTTTGTGAGACCTCTTCATCTTCATCTGGAATTAATACGTCTCTTCTCTGTAGTATATTTACCTCTGTTCCAAGAGCACCAAAAAAGTGTGCTAGTTCGCATGCAATATATCCTCCCCCAATAATTGTAAGTGTTTTTGGCTGCTTTTTTATTCGAAAAATCTCATCACTAGTAAGATATCCTGAGTTTTCCAAACCATGTATATTGGGAATTCTTGGTCTTGAACCCGCGGCAATCAGTATTTTATCTGCAGTCAATATCTTTCTATTATTATTTGTCTTATCCTCTTCTAGAGAAAGTGTCTTTTTTCCAACAAACTTGCATTCATCACTAAAAAGCTTAGGATTTTCTATTCCTCCAAATGCATCTTTAATTTGCTGAGAACTCGAATCAGTTATATTATTTACACGTTCTACCATTCCTCGAAAGTCAACTGTAAAACCATCAACTTTTATGCCAAAAATGTGTGCTCGTTTTATTGCTTCCGCTACATCAGCACTATGGATTAGAAGTTTTGATGGAATACAACCCCTATTAAGACAAGTCCCACCCATTCTATCCTTTTCGATAATTGCGACCCTGAGCCCGTGTTGAAAAATTGCATTTGCCACATCTAATCCAGAGCCGCTTCCAATTACAATAAGATCAAACTTCTCTACATTCTTGTTTTCATCGACTGCCAATTGAATTGGTTTATCGCTAGTTATAGATAATATCTTCTTTTTTAGAGTCTGCGACACACACAGCAGAACAAACCTAACAAACTATTTGGTTGTAACCAGTCAACGAGATAATTTCCCCAAAAATACTATATTTTCACTTTTTCCATCGATCTCAAATCCAACAGCTTGTGTTTCTCAAGGAACTCACTCATTCTCTCATGTGGTATCTCCATCTCTCCTTTGCTGACTGATTCAAATACATTGAGCATTTTCTTTAAACTACTTAGGTCCATTATCAAACCATAGTAATCATGAACTCTTTCTAATGTGGTTTCGTAGTGTTTCTTAATTCCTGATGAAGTACCATCAGAGATTAGAATTACATCATATCCCAGGTTGAACCCGTCTCTAAGGGATGTCTCTACCCAAATTGATGTATCTACCCCACAGAATATTAGGGTGTTTATCCCAACACTTTGCAGCCAAACCCTCAGCTCTGTATCTTGAAAGGCTGAGTCTCTCCTTTTTATGATTATGTGGTCGTTTTAATTTGGTTTGATTTCGTCGATTATATCTGCATCCCATGTCCCCCTTACACATATCGGAATCCTCAATCTTTCCACCCTTGTTCTAGGAAGGATTCTATGTACATTCAGCAATAGATCTATTCCGCTGGCTTCGCGTACTGCCTCTGTATAAGAAATGGGAATATTTTTACTTCTGCAAAAACTTAAAAATTCTTGAACTGCAGGAATAATTTTCCTATACCCACCAGTATTCATTCCTAGCTTATCATATGATCCACCTTTACTTACAAATCCGTTCTGTATATCAACTACAATTAGACCAATATTCAGGTATGCACTAGGGAGTCGTAACTCATACATACAATGATCTTCCCTCCCTTATGTACTATAAATCAGTTATTGACTCTCTTGTTTCTTTGGTGCTTCTCATTAGTGTATTAGAGGACAAGGATGTCCCGTGAATATAGCTAATGTCCCAGCAAACTATCTCCTCATACCTGAACACAAGCAGCGAGCCAGGACTTGGGATGCTGCAGATACTCTTAGCAAATAAGAGTATCTTTTATGACTTTTTATCTTGTACAGTTTTTTTGAAAAGCTGGGGGTTTTGTTATAACCCTTTCAACGTTACCCATCCATAAAAGTCTGATAAATTGCTAGGGCTTCATGTTCGCTTTTTGCCCCAACAATTGTCGCAGCACCACTTGTTAAAAAACTCACGGAGATCGTCGAAGAGTTAGTGTTGGTACTGTCTTTGTCATCGTTACCACTTATCGCTGTTACACCCAGGTTACCTCTTGTTTTAACCTTATACCCCGTGGTCTCTACGTTACGTATAACCGCTGCTAGGTCAATGGGCTCGGAGGAAAATTGATGCGTTGGAGTTATAGTAAACGTTCTTTTTCCCATGTCTCTTCCACAGAGTTCTTCTATTATCAGCCGCTTTTCCTCTTGTACAAGAGTCTTTTGCTCTTGCTTTACTATTCCTGAGTCTTCAAGTTTACCTCTTGCCTGTGTGCTTTCCTGAGAATTTCCAGTCACTGTTGTCGCTAGCTCTATTTTCTTTGAACCACAAGACGGGCAACCATCATATCTTGACATCTGTATTTTCTCAAACGAAAGATCAGTCAAATCAACATATAGTAGAGTGTTTGCAAGAGATGGTTGTTGTCCTATTATCATCTTTACTGCCTCAGATACTTGGATGCCGCCTACAAGATATAATATTGATGGATGCACTCCCTCCGTGCTGCAGGTCGGCATTTCATCTTCCTCCAACGCTGGAAACATACAACGCAAACATGCAGTTTTGTTTGGCAAAATGGTACAAACTGAACCTACCATTCCCAACGCTCCTGCATATATGAGTGGAATGTTTTGTTTTATACAAGCATCATTTAACGCATATCTTGCTTCAATACTATCCAAGGCATCAATAACAACATCACTTCCTTTGACAAGACTTTCGACAGTATAAGTTGTAACAGATGTCGGAACTGCTTCAATTTCCACTTGAGGGTTCAGCTTCCTTAGCCTTTCTAAAGCCGCTTCGACCTTAACTTTGCCAATATCCTCCTCGGTGTACAAGTGCTGCCTATGCAGATTAGAGATCTCTATGACATCCCTATCAATTATTTTTAGTTTACCAATGCCCATGGCAGTTAATTGAGTTACAACGGGATTTCCAATTCCGCCCACCCCTATAACCGAGACGTGGGCATTACGAAGCTTTTCCATTCCTGTAAACCCAATTTCCTCAAGCATTATCTGCCGAGAGTAGCGCTGCATGTCCTCACGTGTTATTTCTCCCCCTCCAGCGACAGCAGGCAAAATATGTATGGAATCACCATCTGATAATGACCTTGTCATACCATTGCCAGCAAATCGAGTATTTTTGCCGTTTACATAAACATTGATAAGAGGTCGAGGCTTGCCATTTAGATCAAATACCTTCCGTTTAAAATCCTCGCCCATTTGGCTCGAGACTTTGGAAAAAGCATCCTGTAAAGATACAGCATCTAATGAAAGTTTTTTTTCGCCACCGCCTTTGTTGAGAACGGATGGAACGACGAACTCAATCTTGGCCATTTTTATCTTCTTGTTTTGTTATTTGCATATCATCGTGTATTTACGAATATATAACTATCTAATCATTGCCAACACTTCTTGAGCGTCTGGCTTTACACTTCTGAGTTTCGGTAGCACACTTGTGATAGCTTCTGTAGCCTTCAGTCCATTACCCGTAATGTAGCATACTATTCTTTCGTCTTTGTCAATCTTTCCTTCTTCAACTAGCTTCTTAAGGACAGCTACTGCGACTCCCCCAGCGGGTTCGGTAAATATACCCTCTGTTTTTGCTAACAAAAGTATTCCATCTATAATTTCTTCATCCGTTACTTCTTCAGCCATTCCATTGTATTGGTTGAGTCTCTTTAACACATACAACCCGTCGCCTGGATCACCTATAGCAAGGCTTTTCGCAATTGTATCTGGTCTTTCAACTGGGATAACCTGATCGGTCTTTTTCTTGAATGCATCAACTATTGGAGCGCAGCCGTGAGGTTGGGCTGCTGTAATCTTGAAATCAGTCTTATGGTCAACCAATCCAAGCATAAGTAACTCCTCAAACCCTTTGCAAATAGCATTTAGCATTGCTCCGCTTCCAACTGGAATGATCAAATTGTCTGGGATCTGCCAATCTAGTTGTTCAGCCACTTCATAGGCCAGCGTCTTTGAGCCTTCAACATAGTATGGCCTCATGTTTATATTTACTATGCCAATTCCCTTAGAGTCCCCAATAATAGAGGCGACTCTATTGGCGTCATCATAGGTTCCATCTACTGCTACAAATTCTCCTCCATATGACAACGCCTGTGCAATCTTAACGTGTTCAATATCAGAAGGAGCAAAGATATAACACGGCAATTCAGCAACCGCAGCATGGGCAGCAGTTGCCGAGGCTAAATTCCCTGTGGAAGCACAGCCTACCGCCCTCAACTTTATTTCCTTAGCCCTTGAAACAGCTATTCCGGCAGGTCTGTCCTTAAATGAGAAGGTTGGATTTACAGAATCATTTTTTATAAATAGATTTTTTAATCCTCCCATTTCTTTTGCTAGTCTATCTGCTTTTTGTAACGGAGTCAAGCCAGCTTGCAAATTTACAATATTATTCTTGTTTGCAACAGGCAACATTTCAAAATAGCGCCAATAACTCTTCTCCTTTCTTGAAGAAAAGACTTCCCTATTTATATTAGAGGGGAAATTGTATTGGACGTCCAGCGGGCCAAAACATTCTTCACAAATATACTTGAACTGTGGCTCATATTCTATGCCACACTCTCTACATTTTAATGCACGCACTTCGCCCATATTTAGTTCCCTCTGCCTATAGTAGATAAGTTTCTCTAGATAAATTTTAGTATTACTGTATTTTTGGAGCGGAAATTTTTGTATTAATTAACTTCTGCCTACAATCGATAGAGAAATACAAAAGAAGTAATGCAAAAATTCGTAACATTGAGAAGACTTTTTAAACTATTTGCAACGTGTTATGAAAACACGATCGATTACCCGTATGACAAGCAGGAAATTCTGATTGAACTTGATACAATAATGCATCCATGTCACAATCCAACAATATTTCTTTGACAGGCTGAAAATTACCGGATTCTTCTCCTTTAACCCATAACTTATTGCGAGAGGTACTCCAGAAACACGCATTTCCCGTTTTGATGGTATATCGTAGTGCCTCCTCGTTAACGTAGGCAAGCATTAGTATATCCTTCGTAATTTTGTCCTGGACTATGACGGGGAGCAAACCTTTTCGTTTGGCAAAATCGATATCGTATATGGATTTAACTTTCATTCGTTGTCCTACTAAACTAAGGCAAATCAGAACTAATTAACGTTGTTCTAATATATTGATGATGTAGTTGTACGCATCACTCCCCGTGTTCATTAATCCCATCATCCCATCCCACAGACAGAATCAGTGGCGGTTTACAATCAAGATATTATGGTACCCTATCTTGCCAACTGTCCTTTAGGGTCTGATTAAACCTACTCCTTGTATTAATTGAGAAATTTAGCCAGTAGCTCATAACTCTGGCTTATGCCTTAGGCGTCAGTACGGGTCTCACTCTCCATATAATATTATAAATGGAATTCTGTACCCCTTCCTCACTTTTTTGCAAATCATTCCCGATGCAGTATATTTACCAAGCGTGTTTACTATATCCTTTGAAGTATCTGATTCTGCTTCCTTCATTTGATCCACAATGAGCCCTAATTTCTCGCAAATTGTATAGTCCATATAGAACCTATGGGCAGGAAACTTGAATACCATTGTGTGAGAAATGTCTTCGGAATTTACTTGAGCATCAGGTTTATCCTTAAACATATGGTTCGATAATAGCGATTTGGCATAATGTTCTGCTAGGGTGCGATGCCGATACAATTTACCCACATTTAATGCCTTTATTTGTTTAACTAATTCAATTAGCAGATCAGACTCAACCCTGGAATTGCAGGTTAACTTATTTTCCCTAAAAGCTGACTCTATTTTAATTCTACTTTCAACAGCAAAGTTCATGAAATATTCGACCGACATTGAAGAAATATTTCCTAAAGATACATCAATAGGTGTTAAGTGTGCACACGCTCCGAAAATGATCTTGTCACCAGAAAAAGTCAACAAAGCCCCAGCACTTGCAGCATGAAAAGGTACCAAAAAATTGACACGAGACGAAAAAGACCGAACGGACTGAGCAATCATATATGCAGCGTCTGGGCTACCACCGAGGGTATGCAATAGGACATCTAGTTCTGGAATCTTTTTTCCCGTATAACTGAAGCCTCGCCGTCTAAATTGTTCGTATACTGTAGCAATGTCATCGTCGACTATTCTACCCATATTGTCGGGGTAGTACATTATGAGCAGCGGATTGCCACGGAGTAGTCTGATTCTTTTACAGATTGCAAGGATATCTTCTTCAAACCGGAACTTCTGTTCGTCATCGGGTGGTGATAGTACAGCCTCCTCCTCCTTCTCATCACTGATTTGCTTATCGTTATATTTTTGTCCAGACAACTTTGGTCAGATTAAAGAAAGTGAGAGGACGCTAACTTAAGTGCATGATCATTATACCTCTCATTACCATGTCTTTCTACTTCCAGTAGGATATGATAATATTTGGTAGGACTTCGTAGCAGTGTACTAAAGAACTGACACTACCGCCTTCATAAACTGACACAAATTTTATTCCTTCCCCTACATTCTTGTAGACGAATTATGACATCCATCCATCGCACTTTGTGCTTTCCGCGCTTCTTCTATATTCAATCCTTTACTTTTATAGCGGGTCTGGATCTTAGAATAAAGGACTGTTATTTCTTGTGGTCTTATCAGATACATAGCGGGCATATTATAGTTTTCAAGGATCTCCTTTGCCGCCTTGCTCTTCTATGACAACCAACGTTACAGTTGAAGTGATGCCTGGTACCTTTCTTATTTTGTTTGTTACGGTATGGTTCATTGTTTCTGTATCGTCTGATTTTACCTTGACGAAAATATCATGAACACCATAGGTCCCTCTTACTTCTTTTACATCAGATAACTTCGCGATCTCATTAATAATTTTTTCTTCAGACCCCAAAGTACAATTAACCAAGATATATGCAGTGGGCATATGTTAAAAAGTACAAACAATTAGTATTTTAGTGTTTCAGACTAACGACTGTAACCATATAGACCATTCATCACTCTTCTTCCTCCTTCATCATCTCAATTCCTGGTGTTTGTGCACGAATGATACCGCGCGGTTTTCAAAAGGATATTCTTATTCACTTTATGAACTAGAATCATTATTAGCGGATTCTACGCCCTGTGTACCATTACTGACGGTAGCATTTTCGACCAAAGTGCTACTTGCATTTGATTCAGTAGAATTACTTCCTCTATTTGCGTCACTAGCGTCGCCTGCCATAGAAGCCACTACAGTCAACTTTGATGTCATGTAAGGGTGTACTTGACAATAATACGGTACCTCGTCTCCTTCTTTTACACCTGTAAGTTGCAGCGGGGCGGATTCCTCTCCACCGTTTATTATACTTGTATCAAAAATTTTGCCAGAAGCTGGGTCTTCACCTCCTGTGCCCGATGTTGCAGTATGAGGTACGGTATCTTCGTTAACCCATACAACATTTTCGTTCAAGGAAACCTCAGCGTCATCTGGTTCATAATCGGGTTTTCCTTGAACCGAGGACCCTGCAAGAACATTGATAACTATTCCCTCAGAAGCAGTACTGTCTTCTACACCCACACCTTCCTGAGATGTGCCATTAGCGACAGTTGTACTTTCATTATTTGAGGTGCTCACCCCTTGACTCTCATTAATATTTCTAAGAGAAGGTGGAGTCTGGAGCACCGATGGATCATCAACAGTTTCCTGAGTTGGAAGGCCAAAGTTCTCCCTTAATGTTCTTTGCTGATTAGCTAAAATATCTTCTGAAAAAGTTGGACCTATATATCCAAACCATACCCAAAGTATAATGACAGCAGCCAACGATAAGCCCATGACAAGGATGGACCACGCAACACCTGTGAGGTTATTATATCCCTGACCTTGCCCTTCCTTCTCGTGATGCGCACACATATTGTGACAGCTTAGACGTAGTGTATTTGCTTTTAAAAATTTTTGTATTCTACCTCAAGCATATCATTTAAAATTATTTTGCTTGGGTTGATGTATATTTTATCATTTTAGCAAAGACCGTATTCAAACCGAAACTCTACATGTTATATCAGCAATTATCTGAATAATCAATTAGTGGTACCATTTCTACTTCAATCATTACCACCCACCCATTTTCAGATGTGACTCGAGATTTTGTTCTCGAAAAATTTAAGGCATTTTATGGATTTTGCAGATTGATATCGTCCTGTGGGGATTAATGTTACGTTATGGTCATTTTGCATGCAAAATCGGCTTGAACAATCCCTTAATGATCCCTTGTAAATGGATTTAGCTTCCATGACTTCATACTTGTCAGCAGCTTATACCATACTGGCTTAGGTCGATGAATAAAAGCCTTAGTTAGTCCTTAATTGATGATCCTACACGAGAACTTTGTGATATTTCACTAGTATCTAAACTTGTGTGTGTCACGTGATGTCTCTCCTTTAATCGTAGTCGACCAGCATCTGCCAATGCATATGTAAAGGGCTTCGTATCTAAGTCTCTATTGATAAATCCATATTCACATAGCCTCTTCATGAGACGTGAGGTATGTTCCCTGGACCTTCCAATGGCATGTTGGACTTCCTTGGATGTCATAGATTTCTCATCTAACAATCTCAATACATAATCAGCAGTCCCATTGTGTACATCGTTAGAATCCGGAATGTCCCCGGCGATTCTTCTCAAAGGTTCTACTCTTTTAGGTCTGTGATATGCATAAAATGAGGGGCGATGTGATTGTTCCTGTGATGTATCACCTAGAGTGACAGATGATTTATTTTCTGTAGAGTGCACTTGCTGGGTCACTAAATGCTTCTGACTTTGCAGCTCTATTACATCAAGTCTAACACGCAGGTCTGCGATAGCACTGTCATATTTTTCCATCCTTCTCGCATATTCGGATGCTATAGCATTAACGATGTTTGTATTTTTATGGACTACTGGTATAATTTTTGCAATATTCTTGCGAATTCTCTTATAGGTAAACCCAAAAGCAAGCCCCGCAAGAAATGGGATAATAATAGGAACCAAAAATTGCATATAAAGATTGTCCAGACCTAGTGACATCACGGGATACATTCTTAGGCCGTGATTTATTCTTAGTGATAAAAAATGTTTCACACCTTGCACATACTATCAATTAACTTGTTGACTATGATGGATACGTCTTCGACAGATCGCCCTGTTGTTACATCACCGCTTCCAAGGGCTTGTGACATCACGTCCAGCTGCAGTGCAACCTTGTCAAGTGTAATTATTGCTTCCCCATCTAGTGCGCCACATAGTCTTAGCAGTAATATCGAATACAATAAGGACTTTATTTTTGTCCTGCATTGCTTTAGTTGCCTATAATAGGCTCCAGCGGAGATATTTTCCCGGGAGGAATGCTTAGTCGCTCTATTGTAAATTATTGATAGTTGACGATCGGTAAATGAAGATTTTCGTTGTAATTCTACGAAGAAGCTATTAGATTTCGAATTTAACTCGCCCACCGCAGCTATACAGATTTGTATTACTCCGTCGCCCACTTAATCCTTGCTGTTAAGCTTGTATTCGAATTGTTGTTATTGTGAGATTTTCACAACTCTTATATTATTAATGTAGTAATTGGATGTATTGAAATAGTCCGCGATAGTGGCAGCAATAAGAGAGAGATTAGCTTTCGACGAGATGGACACCGAACCAATCATGATGTTGAGAATTTTATATCCTCGGAAATCGAGAAGTACGGGACGCTGTGTTTTGCCCTAATTGACTCTGAGAGTTTTGCATCTAGCTCTAACCTCGTGCCAAAACTGGAGCAATTGGGCATTTCTGCTATTCTAGTTGGTGGATCTTCTGCCTCAGATCAACTAGAGTTGACACAAATTGTTTCAAGTGTGAAGACGCAAACCAAACTTCCTGTGATATTATTCCCAGGAAATGTAACAGGGGTGTGTCCTACGGCGGATGCTATTCTCTTTAGCTCACTTTTAAATTCGGACAATCCATATTTTATTACTGAAGCTCAGGCACTGGGAGCATTATCTGTTAAGAAATATGATATAGAGCCGCTCCCTACTGGTTACTTGATTATCGGCGAGGGAACGACGGCATGGTTTGTCGGCAGGGCTCGCGGGATTCCACATGCTAGATCAGGAATCGCAGTTATGTATTCATTGGCAGCCCAGTACTTAGGGATGCGATTTTTGTATCTTGAGGCTGGTTCTGGAGCTAACCAAAGCGTTCAACCTCAAATGGTGGCGGCTGTTAGAAAGAATTATAGTGGAGTCCTCATCGTAGGTGGAGGAATTCATGATGTAGCCACTGCTAGTGAAATCGCTCGTGCAGGAGCTGATGTCATTGTAATTGGAACAATGATAGAAAGAGAGCCAAATTGGGATGAGAAGCTATCTTCAATTCTGAAGGCCATAAGAAAAGAGGTCTAGGAGAATATGTCGTGACAATTATTGCTGAATCGAAGAGTTCTCTAAAGAATTTAGCCTTGCCTGAGTACTATGTGAACTATCAAGAGTCTATTTTGCAGAGTGTGCAGAAGAATCTTAATGTCGGTATCGAGGCTAGGCGAAGAGGGATTGATGTAACTGAAAGGGTGGAACCTAAAATTGCCTTCGACTTGTCCGACAGAGTTGCAAAAATGCACGATATTGATATTGCAAAAAGATTGCGGGAGCTTTTGTCTAATACTTCAAAAGAGAGAGCAGCACTGAAAATTGCTGAAGAAATAGCACTGGGGGAATATGGCGAAGGTGATTTAAGAACCCGACTAGATAATGCTGTTCGCGTAAGTCTTGCTGTGGTTACAGAAGGCGTTACTATTGCACCATTACAAGGGATTGCTGACGTACAACTAAAGAGAAATTCTAACGGCAAAGAGTATCTTTCTATATCTTTCGCAGGCCCAATTCGATCTGCCGGTGGAACAGAGGCTGCCTTGACGATGTTGATAGCCGACCATGCTAGGAAGATAGTAGGCGTAGACAGCTACAGCGCAGATTCATTCGATGATGAGACAGGAAGATTTGTAGAAGAATTAAGAATCTACGAACGTGAAGTTGGTAGTTTTCAATTCAAGGTATTGGACGAAGACGTTATCAAATGTATCTCTCGTTTGCCTGTAGAACTTGATGGAGTAGATACTGACCCGGTAGAAGTGGTTGGTCACAGAGGCATGAAAAGAATTTCCACAGACAGGGTACGTGGGGGTGCGTTAAGAGTAATGAATGATGGTCTCATTGGCAGAAGTCGGAAGTTACTCAAGTTGGTAGAAGAACTTGAGGTGGACGGTTGGGATTGGCTGAATGATTTGAAAGGGGCAATTCAAACAGGGAATGAGGATGCGGTGTACCATAGGATGTCTGAGGTTATCACGGGAAGACCCGTGCTCTCTATGACAAAGAAGATTGGAGGATTCAGATTAAGATATGGACGGTGTTATAATACTGGCTTTGCAACCATTGGGATTCATCCTACTATACCAATATTATTGAACCATGCTGTAGTTGTGGGAACACAAATTAAGATGGATGTACCTGGTAAAGCCTCAACAATAGCACTTGTAGATAGTATAGAGCCGCCTCTTGTTAAACTGGACGATGGAAATGTTCTCTATGTCTCAACAGTACAACAGGCCATAGAGATTCGTTCGAAGGTAGAAAAAATAATTTACCTAGGTGACATTCTGATAAGTTATGGAGACTTTCTCGAAAATAATGCACAACTACTCCCTGCTAGTTATGTCGAGGAAATTTGGGCGCTGCAATTAAAGTCAAAGCTAATATCATTGGAGACAAATCAGCATCCTTCTTCCTCTTCTGATACATCTCTTATTCTATCTGAAGCCGAAGAAGAAAAGGACGGTAGAATAGATAATAAGAGGATTGTTCAGCTAGTTGAGGAACCACTTATAATATTTCCTACAGTTAAGGAAGCATTTGAAATTAGCAGGATGTATCATGTTCCACTTCACCCAAGATATTCATTTTATTGGGAATCAATTAACATCAACGAAGTATTGTTATTGAAAGACCAATTAGTTACCAGTATGCAAGATAATAACGATATTGTTTCTGTTAATCTAACTTATAATCCCGAGCTAAAAGACATTTTAGAACGCCTTGGGGTGGTTCACTCAGTAGGAAATGGAAGTATAAGGATCAGTAATACAGATCAGATATATGCTCTGAGATCTTTATTGCTAGAATCAAAGCCATACCCAACAGACTCAAGAACATTTAGATCAATATCACCGGAATCTTCGGAAATCAATAATATTTTTGGATTCATATCAAGAATATCAGGAGTTGAAGTGATGTCAAAGTTTGCCTCATCAATTGCGGTGAGGGTAGGAAGACCCGAAAAAGCTGCTGAGCGCAAAATGAAACCGCCGGTTCATGTGCTTTTTCCCGTAGGTACTAAGGGTGGTGCAACACGTGATATTTTAAAGGCAGCGAAGGGAGAATCATTTTATGCAGAAATTGCCAATAGATTTTGCATCGATTGTAATTTACCTTCGGTTGGGACTTTTTGTCGCAAGTGTGGAGCTGCCACCCCTATTCGTAATCTCTGCATAGTCTGCAAAAGAGATATCCCAGATTCCACTTTTAATAATAGGTGTGAAAGATGTCATGCAGAGGGAAAAACATATTCTCCAGTCAGCTATCCTCTAAATACAGCTATCGAAGAAACGCAACAGAAACTCAAGGTTATGGCAGTTGAACCATTAAAGGGGGTGAGATCTCTTATTAGCAAAGATAAAGCGGCAGAGCCTTTAGAAAAAGGAGTACTTCGGCAAAAACATAATCTTTATACTTTCAAGGATGGAACAATTAGGTTTGATGCCACAAATGAACCACTAACTCATTTTAAACCCAAGTGGATTGGGACAAGTATAGAAAGGTTAAAGGATCTGGGTTATAAAAAAGACTATCTTGGTAGAGACATAGTAACAACGGATCAATTAGTTGAGCTCTTCATGCAAGACATAATAATACCTTTGGAGTCCGCTAAATATCTTATAAGGGTATCAAAGTTTATTGATGAAGAACTAGTCAAACTGTATGGGCTTGAGCCATTTTATAATGTGTCTTCTGTAGACGATTTGGTAGGACATTTCGCGGTAGGACTTGCACCGCACACTTCGGTAGGTATCATAGGAAGAATTATTGGTTTTACTGACTCTCAAGTATGTCTAGCTTCTCCCATATGGCATTCTGCAAAACGCAGAGATTGCGACGGTGATGCAGATTCTATGATGTTGTTAATGGATGCCTTTCTCAATTTTTCTTACTCTTTTTTGCCAAACAAAATAGGTGGACTTATGGATGCACCTTTACTCATTCAACCATTAGTATTGCCGCATGAAGTGCAACGACAAGCTCATAATATCGATATTAGTTCATCTTATCCCCTTGAATTTTACCAAGCGACCTGGAAACAAGTCAAATCCGGGGACTTATCTGAGAAAATAGAGACTATTAAGAATAGAATAGGAATGGAGAGCCAATTTTTTGATTATGGATTTACACATTTTACTGACTTATTGACTACAAATGTACAGCGTAGTGCGTATTCTAGATTAAATACCATGGATGAAAAGTTAGAAATGCAAATATCTACTGCCAAACTTATCAACGCGGTAGATCCAGATGAGGTAGTATCAATGGTACTTACTACACACATACTTCCTGACATTATGGGCAATATGAGAGCTTATTCATCACAAGCCTTCAGATGTAGCAAATGTGGAGAAAAGTATCGAAGAATCCCTCTTATTGGCAAGTGTACTGAGTGCGGAAATGAATTATTGCAAACAGTAACCAGAGGCTCAGTCGAAAAGTACATTGATATTGCAGCACATATGTGTGAACAATTTAAAATTAGTGATTATTTGCGTTGCAGGGTCAAATCTTTGATGGCGGAACTAAACCTAATTTTTCAACAACAAAAGAAAGACCAGTTTACTCTTACTGACTTTATGGAACGATAACGCGCTGAAAAAGTTATGGTGCAAAGGAGAGGAATAATAATGAAATTATTGAGATACAATTCAATTGTTTACATACTCATTAGGTTAATAAATCAGTTTGAGATGTTATAATGATAAATCATTGACAACCATCGCAACAACAACGACTATTAATACAAATAAGAATAAAAATAAAACCATCAGAAGATTAAGCATATGGTTTTCGAGAATATAATATTAGTTCTCGCCGGAACCTTTCATAACCAAAAAATATTGTATCAAATACTATAAAGATTATAATGTGTACTGCAGGATAACGTCAACCGTTATATGTCATAAATATCTCTATTTGGAGTAATGAATAAAAATATACAGACATCTGCTGTCATTGCAATTTCCTCCTTACTTGCAGTAGCAGCATCTATTTCGGGATCGGCAAACTTTGAAGCCTTTGGTCAACAACCTAATGCAACCAATGCTACGGCTACCATATCCAATCAAACAGGATCTGCAGCAGGTAACCAAACCAATACGATGGGCGATCTAACCCAAGAAGATTTCAATACATTGACAGATAACCTCAACGCCGCACGTGAAGCCATTCAAGACAACGATCCTGCGGGAGCAGTCGGTGAGCTCGGCTCTGCGAGGACTGAGCTAAATACCCTTATGACTCGGGTCGGAGGGGAAGACAGTCCTGGTGGACAACAGCTAGTTACAGTGCGGAATCATATTGAAATGGCCGAAGAAGCATCAGGTAACAGCGATACCCTGAAAGCGTCTCAGGGAATAAATGCGGCAGACACGGAGCTAGTTAAGATAACTCGCAACCTCACAGCAGATGGCGACGAATAAAAAGAAAAAACACCATCCCCCTATTTTTCGCTCATGGTACAGCAATCAGTTTTTTCTTAGCTCTGATTTTTCCTTGTATTCTCTATCAGCAGGACTAGCTCTTAGTCGCATTCCGCAGCATTCACAAAACAATCTTTCTGTGAAAAAATAGTATTCACATCTTCGACAGAACTTCCCGCCAGCTAAATAACCTACTTGTATTCTAGGATATCTCAGTCTAGGATATCTCACAAACCATGGAATCGAGCTAAGCTCAAATGCTACTGGAGATATAAGGAATGATAATACTTGGGGAGAGGGAGGTAGTGGAATCCCGCGGGGGTCGAGAAGGGAAGAGCGAATTGACAAACCTCATGAGTTATTAAACTCAATTATTGTCAAGAAGGATAACTCATGTGACGTTATCATCCCCATCCTTTTAAATTTGTCTTGTCTATTTAGAAATTTCTACCAAACTTTTGTACTCATAAGCTCCAAGAGAGTTATCAAAAGTATAATGCACTTTTTTAAATCTCATCCTAAAGTTAGAAACCTCTTGAGATATTATATTTGGATCCTGCTTATCAATTACAACCCGCTTTATGAAATCAGCAATTTCCTGCATTTCGTTTTCCTTCATCCCAAGCCGAGTAACCTCGGGAACTCCAATTCTTATCCCGCTTGGATGCATATAGTGTTTTCCTAATTTTATATCTCCTGGAAGCAATTGTCTATTCAAGATTATGTTGGCCTTTTCTAAATCCTTTTCAACATTGCCCCCATCACCAAATTTTGATATATCGACTGCAATTTGGTGAGATGCAGTATACCCTCTTTTCTCACCCAATACTCCAAAACCATGTTTCGCCAAAGCTGCTGCAATTGCTCTTGCATTCTTAATTACTTGTTTTGCATATTCTTTTCCAAACTCTAGTGATTCTGCTAAGGCAATAGCTTTACCTGCTACATGATGAAGATGATGACTACTAGTATTGCCAGGAAAGACTGCCTTTTTGATTTGTTCTGAATGCTTTTCTTTTGATACAATGATTCCGCCCTGCGGCCCCCAAAGAGTTTTATGGGAACTCATCGTCATAGAATCTGCTCCTTCTTTTAATGGGTCTTGAAATTCTCCACCCGCGATAAGCCCTGCCACATGTGCGCCATCATAGTTAATGTACATATTATGATCGTGCATAAAGTCTGCCAGTTCTCTGACTGGATGGGGAAAAAGGAAAAGACTTCCACCAAACATCCCTATTTTTGGAGCTTTGCCGTCACGATCCATCTCTGTGATCTTCTTTTTGGTTGCGTCAATATCAATTGTCATTTCTTCTTTTGAAAAAGGATAATGTTCAATGTTTAATCCATGAACTAGTCCTGCTGTACCAAAGTGTTCTTTTTTTCCATGTGAGATGTGCCCACCTGTGGGTATGGAAGCCGCAATCATATAATCCCCTGGGTTAGAGAATGCAGAGTATATAGCCAGATTCGCAACCACCCCTGAAGTAGGTCTACAGTCTGCGAATTCTGCCCTGAATACTTTCTTTGCAAGTTCATTACAAATCAGCTCGACTTGATCTATATAGATACAACCTGCATAAACTCTCTCGCCTGGCCATCCC